>JAITNA010000116.1 GCA_031290715.1 Eubacteriales Family XIII. Incertae Sedis bacterium
ATGTAACCTTGTGTTTGAATATGATGCCGCCAAGATTACAGATGGGGTTTGCTGCATTCGGCGAGTTGCTTGGCGCGACGTTTGCGTTTGCGATAAGCTACGCCGCGCTGCTTCAAATGGTGCATAATTATGCCAACAGCTATATTAGCGACACGCTTCGATTTCTCACATTCCCATTTTTCGGCATTGAATCGGCGTGTATGTTTATTTTTGGACTGGAACTCCTGTATGACACAATCTTGTTTGCTATTGGGATATTTAATAAAGACGTAGCGAATGAGATGGCAAAACTGTATATTTAAAGTCAGAGGGAATCTTCGCAGCTATCCATGAATTCTTCTATGTTTTCTCTCAAGAATGTATAAAAATCATATGCAACGCTCGATATCATACGAGACTTTACAATTTTTATAGCGCGCATGCAAGACGGATTACGAATACCAATAATTTTTGTGGGCGGTGAAACAGGCGGCCAAGTATACTTCGGCCAAAATGCCACCCCCATACCTCCCAGCGTTAAATTTTGCATAAACTCCGGTTTTGTTGTTTCAAACGCGATAATGGGGTAAAAACCGGCCTCACTGCAATATGCGTCGCCAACATGCCTTAGCGGCTGAAACAAATCCAAACAGATCCAAGTTTCTGACATGGCTTCAATAAGATCAATATTATCTTTCTCGGCAAGAGGATTTGTCATCGGCACAGCCAGCAACAAAGGTTCTTCAAGCAGTATGTCCTCCCGCGATATAGTCTCATTTGGCAGCAGAGTGTCTATTAGTATGTCGTACTTAATAACGCCTCTGTCATGATAGATTTTGAAATTTGATTTCGGGCTTTGTTGTTTATATTTAACGATGTATTTCGCGACAATATGCGATATCGCGCCAATATTGATAATCACGGAATTATCGCGGATATCGTCATTCTCCCTGACTTTGTTGGGCAAGATACGGAATGTTTCAAGCAAAGGTTTAAGTTCATTAAAAAGGTACATGCCATTCTCGTTTAGTGTCATACCCTTGTTGTCGCGTTCAAACAACTTCACCTTAAGCTCCCTTTCAAGGTTTATAATGGATGTGCTTATGGCGGGTTGGGCAATATGGAGCGTATTTGACGCTTTTGAAACACTCGCGAGTTTTGCAACCTCCATGAAGTATTTTAATTGTGAAAATTCCATATTGTCACATTTCTCTCAATCGTGCTTATATCATAGCAATGAATAGCCTACGTGATATGCTACAATTATACCATCGTCGTATGCTTTTTGTAAGAAGATTGGATGGCCGTCCTATTCCGTTTTGCACTTGTAAAGCGCGGCGGCTTTGATATAATGTAGCAGTTGTTATTTTGCAGATAAATAGCAGTTATTATGAACCCGATCGGACAAAACAGGAGTAAGGAATGTACAAGATTGCGACACTGAACAAAATTTCGCCGAAAGGCATGACGCTTCTGACGGACGCTTATGATGTCGTCGAAGGTACAGACGCCGCCAACGCCATCGTCGTTCGCAGCGCGGACATGCACGACATCGTTTTCTCAAAGGAGCTTCTCGCCATCGCGCGCGCGGGGGCGGGCGTCAACAACATCCCGGTTGACAAATGCGCGGAGCGCGGCATCGTCGTGTTCAACACACCGGGCGCCAACGCCAACGCCGTCAAGGAACTCGTGATCGCGTCCATCCTCATGGCTTCGCGGAATTTGGTTGAAGCCATCGAATGGACGAAAGGCCTCGGCGAAGACGCGGCGTCAGCTGTGGAAAAAGGCAAATCCAAGTTCGCAGGGGAAGAGATCAAAGGAAAGACCCTCGGCGTCGTCGGCCTCGGATACATCGGCGTCATGGTCGCCAATGCCGCGGAAGACCTCGGCATGCAGGTCGTCGGCTACGATCCGTTTCTCTCCGTCAAGGCGGCGCACGACCTCTCGTCGACCGTCAAGATTTTTGAAACCCTCGACGCAATGCTTCCAAGCTGCGACTATGTGACGATCCATGTCCCGTCCAACTCCGACACGAACGGGATGTTCGACTACGCCCTGATCGACGCGATGAAGAACAAAGGCGTCCTGCTCAATTTCTCGCGGGACAAGCTTGTCGTCGCGGACGATCTCAAGCGGGCGCTGGCGGAGAAAAAGCTTCGCCTGTATATCACGGACTTCCCGACGGACGACATCCTCGGCACACCCGGCGCCGTCCTCATCCCGCACCTCGGCGCTTCGACAAAGGAATCGGAAGAAAACTGCGCCATCATGGCCGTCGATCAGATCATGAACTATCTTGAGCATGGCATCATCGAAAACTCGGTCAACTTCCCCACGGTTCACGCCGGCGTCAAGCCGGGCGTTGCACGTATCTGCGTTATGCACAAAAATGTTCCCAATGTCCTTGGGAGATTGGCCGGCTATATCGCGGAGATGGGCATCAACATCAGCAATATGATCAACAAAAGCAAGGGGGACAATGCGTTCACGATCCTCGATCTGGACGACGCCCCGGACGAAGCGAAAATCACAGAAGCGTTCGCGTTTGAAGGCGTGATCTCCGTCCGCATTATATAATTATTATATAATAAATTATAGGGTTTTCGGCGTGGCTTTCAACAGCCGGCCGCCTGTGACGGCGTAGCTTTCGCTGTTTGCGGGGATCATGAAAGTGTCCCCGCCGCCGAAGCGGTATACCCCGCTATCCGTCGTGATCGTGCCGCGTATCAAAGCGGTGTACACACTGAACACGGCTTCCTTTTCAAAGGCGACGGGCTCGGCCGCATCGACCTTCTCCAAACGGAAGAGGTCCGTTTCAAGCAGGCTGACAAGGCCCGGGAGGATTTCCCGCTGCTCCTGCCGTTTTACGGGTTCGCCGAACCGAAACGCGTCTAACGCCTGCTCAAACGGCTGCTCCCCAAGCCGGCCCCAGTTGTAGATTTGCGACGATTCCCGCAACGGCGAACTGATTTCATAGTAGACTTGCCCGGGCCCGATGGAATGCAAAATGCCCGGCGGCGCGACGAAACTCTCGCCCTCGTGAACCTCCGTAACGTACGCGGACTCCATGACCGTATCCGCGGCGATCGCGTTGAACAGCGCAAGGCCATTCGTGAGCTTCGTGCCCGTCATCATTTGCGCGCCCGCTTCCGCTTTGACGACATACCAGCCCTCGTATTGCTCGCCGCCCGCTTTCAGGCCGCCGCCGTGGATCACCGCCGGGCTTTGCTCCCCGAAATCGAGCAGCTTGATGACAAAAGGGAAATACGTCGATTCCGTCCCGAAAAGTTCCCGGTTTTTCTTGTAGAGTTCGGACAGCATATAGCCCGTATATTTCCCGTTGCGCACAAATGTCTGACGGTACTGGACCGCCGACATCTCCCAGCTTTCCGCAATGCGAATGCCCTCCGGGTATTTCCCGAATAATGCCGACAGCCGGCTGCCGCCCCAATGCTTCTCTTCAAAAAAAGGTACGAAAAAAATCGGTTCCATTACACTTCGCCGTCCTTACCGCCCTGCTCCGCCTTCACCGCGATCTTCGCGACCTCGGCCCGCATGCGTTCAATGGCCTTCCGCGCATCCGCTTCTGTCTTTCCGACGCCCGTGTAATAAATTTTGAGTTTTGGCTCTGTTCCCGAAGGCCGGGCCAGTACCTTGCAACCGTCCGCCAAATCAAATTCTATCACATTCGATGAGGGAATGCCGGCGACCGGCGATTTCTCTACCCGTCCGCCGAGTTTGTACGAAGTGTGTACGCCGGATTCAAAATCCGTCGTCGCAACGACCACCGCGCTGAACGCGTCCATCGTTTTCGGCTCGCGAAGCTGTCCCATGATCGCCGCGATCTCCCGCATGCCCTTCTCGCCCGGCCGGACAAATTCGTCAAGCCCGTCGATATAGAAACCGTACTCCGCGTAAAGCTCGTCCATGCGGTCGAGCAAGGTCTTTCCGCGGGATTTCTGCACGCCCGCGGCTTCGCAAAGCAGGAGTGCCGCGTCCTGCGCGTCCTTGTCCCGCGCGTAGACGCCGGAATTGTACCCGCAGCTTTCCTCAAATCCAAAGATATACCGGGACTCTTCGCCGACGGCTTCGAGCGCGTTCATCTGATCGCCGATGTTCTTGAATCCTGTCAGGACTTTGCGCGTTTCGATCCCCCGCCGTTTTGCCATTTCGCCCGTCAACGGCGTGGATACGATCGTCGTCACAAAGACCGGCCGATCCGGCATCGTCCCGTCCCGTTCGCGGCAAGCGACGACATAATCCAGCAAAAGGATGCCGACTTGGTTTCCGGAAAGTCGCACATACCCGCCGTCGTGGAATACCGCGGCGCCAAGGCGGTCCGCGTCGGGGTCCGTCCCCAAAAGCAAATCCGGCGCGGCGCCCGCCGCTTTGCGTTTCTCGCAAAGCGCAAGGCCCAGATTCAGCGCACCCGGTTTTTCGGGATTCGGCTCGGGGCAGGTGGTGAAATCCGGGTCTGGATTTTCCTGCTCCGGCACGATGATGAGATCTCCGATTTCCGCGTCCGTGAGGATTCGGCGCACAAGCAGATTGCCCGTGCCGTTGAGGGGCGTATAAACGACGCGGATATCCCGGCACGCCCCCGCCGTCTTTGACTCGGCCCGCACGTGATCGGTATACTGCCGCGTCACGGCCTCGCCGATCAGGGAAATCAGCGGCTCCTCCTCCGCGGCAAGCGCCGTGCGCTCCGCTGCGGTCCTCCCCTTCGTATATTTCCCGGCGACTGTCTTTACGCCCGTCCACATATCGACCCGATCGATCTTGTCCGCGACTTTCCGCGCGTCGCCGGGCATACACTGACAGCCGTGCCTGTCGTAAATCTTGTATCCGTTGTATGCCTTGTTGTTGTGGCTGGCCGTCACAACAACGCCCGCGTCTGTATGAAGCTCGCGCACGGCAAAGGACAGAAGCGGCGTGGCCGAGAGGGTATCGAAGAGTTCGACGCGAATACCGTTCGCGGCAAAAACGCAAGCCGCTTCAAAGGCGAAGAGGTCGGAATCCCGGCGATTGTCATAGGCGATCGCAACCGAGGGCGTCCCGCCGCCTGTTTCGGCCTTTTCCTCGTTGATCCGCTCCGCAAAGCCCTGTGAAATCTTGCG
>JAITNA010000188.1 GCA_031290715.1 Eubacteriales Family XIII. Incertae Sedis bacterium
TTATTATTTCCAAATGTGACATTCATGCAACATTCATGCAACATTCATTTTTTTCTTGCGCGCTGTGGTACAATTATTTTCATGAATAGCAAACGGGTACACGCTTTATATTATATCGCGCTCATCGCCGGTCTGGCTGTCTTGTTTTATCTCGGCAGTCTGACCCTCTTCATTCTCGTGTATGTCGGCGTCTTTATCTTCGTTTCGGCCCGCGTCCTGCAAAGCACAGGCCGGCTGCGCCACAAGCTCCAGATGATGATCGTATTCCTCTTCTGCTTAGTCCTGCAAATCGTCGTCTGCGTCATGATCGACACGGACTCCGTGGATACCGGCTTTGAAGCGCCGCTGCGAAAGGCCATCGCGACCCTCATCGTCCTGCTGCCCATATTGGTCAGCCGCTATGTCCTCATCGGAAGGCACGCCGACCTCTATCTGCCTTCCATATCAGAGGTCGGCATCATCAGCTTCGCGGAACTGCGCGCAAACGGAAAGATGATCCGCCGCGCCGTCCTCACCGCGAAAGACACCATGCCCAACCTTTCCCCGGTCAATTTCGCGAAGGTCATCAAGGACTTCATGCGGCACGACCTTTTCAACTATATTAATGAGGGATATCTGACGCCCCTGTACTTTGAACACGCCCGCGCGACGCTCACCGACCCCTATCTCTACATTATCATCTCAAACACCGGGACGCCCGCCGCGGAGATTCTCCAGGTCATTACGCAAAAACAATTCAACCACGCCTCGCTCTCTTTCGACGCGGAGCTTGAAACCACCCTCAGCTACAACGGCGGCGCGAACCTCTACCCGCCGGGGCTCAACCTCGAACTCGTCGAAACGCTCGCGGGCAAACCCGGCGCGTCCATCCTCGTTTACCGCCTGCCCTGCACCTGCGGGCAGAAAGCGACCATCTTGGATCATATTGAGAAAATCAACGCCGAGGGCAGCGCCTACAACCTGATCGGGCTGATGACCAACCGCTCCTACAAGCCCAACATGATGTTTTGCTCGCAATTCGTCTGGAAAATGCTCGAAATCGCCGGCCTGCAATACTTCACCGCCCCGTCCGGCGTGATCAAGCCCATCGACTTGATCGAAAAAGACTACCTGCGCAAACTCGAATTCGCCTACGAACTCAAACTCGACGAACCCCCCGAACCGGGTCAAGCCCAACAAGCCATCAGCGCAGGGGGCGACCCGATCCGGCAATAGCCCGAACCCCGCCCCTCAGCTCGTTCAAAAACGCGGTTTTGTCCGCGGCGCGCATGACACTCTCGCCGACGAGTACGGCGTCCGCGCCGGCCGCCGCCAGATCGCGCACATCCCCCGCGCTTTTCACCCCGGACTCTGCGACAAAAAGAACCTGCGCGGGGATGTGTTCCCGCAGCCGCGCGGACAGCCCGGTATCTACCTCGAAGGTGCGAAGGTCCCGGTTGTTCACACCGACGATCTCCGCGCCCGCCGCGAGCGCGAGCGCGGCTTCCTCCGCGTCGTGTATCTCCACAAGCGCCGCAAGCCCAAGCGCACGCGCAAGCGCAAGGTACTCTGAAACCTTTTCTCCGAGCAAAGCGGCGATCAGCAAAACCGCAGAGGCGCCGATCAAGCGGCTCTCATAAAGCTGATAGTCGTCAATGACAAAATCCTTGCGCAAAAGCGGCACAGCCGCCACGCCCGAAATCTCCTCCAAATAGCGGGCGCTCCCGAGAAAGAACTCCGGCTCTGTCAGCACGGAAATCGCGTCCGCGCCCGCCGCTTCATATGCCCGGGCGATCTCCAAATACGGGAAATCCTCCGCAATCACGCCCTTAGAAGGGGAAGCCTTTTTCACCTCGCAAATAAAGGAAATCCCGGGGCGCCGAAGCGCCGTCAAAAAGCGCGCGCCGCCTTGCGCGATCCCGAGCCCCTCCGCCCGCGCCCGCAAAACCGCAGACGGCGCCGCGGCCTTTGCCGCCGCAACCCGAACCCGCGTGCGATCCGCGATTTTGTCCAATATCGTCCCGCCGCCTTGATTACGCATTTGAAAGCTCCGCGAAGCGTTCAAGCTGCGCCGCCGCCCGCCCGCTGTCAATCATCTCAGCCGCGATTCCAATCCCCTCTTCAAGGGACACCTCGGGACGGCCCACATGGATTGCCGCCGCCGAATTGAGCAGCGCCGCGTCCCTGCGCGCGCCCGGCTCCCCGCGAAGCACCGCCCGCGTGATCGCCGCGTTCTCCTGCGGCGTCCCGCCAACGAGCTCGCTCTTGTCACAGCGCCGAAGCCCAAACTGCTCCGGCTCCAGTACAAACGAGCGGATAAACCCATCCCGAACCTCGCATACGGAGGTCGGGGCGCTCGCCGAAATCTCATCAAGCCCATCCTGCCCGTAGACCACATAGGCATTCTTGACGCCCAAATTGCAAAGCACCTTCGCCATCGGCTCCACCATCTCCGCGTCGTAGACGCCGAGTAACTCCCGATTCGCGCCCGCCGGATTGACAAGCGGCCCGAGGATATTGAAAATCGTGCGAATCTCAAGTTCCCGCCGCACGGGCGCGACATACTTCATCGCGATGTGATAATTCTGCGCAAAAAGAAAACAAAGCCCGATCTCTTTCAACATCGAAAGGCTCTTCTCGGGCGGGACCGTGATGTCGACGCCCAAGGCCTCGAGGACGTCCGCTGCGCCCGACTTGCTCGTGGCCGCCCGGTTGCCGTGCTTTGCCACGGGGATTCCCGCCGACGATACCACGATTGCCGCCGTCGTCGAAATGTTGAATGAATTTGAGCGGTCGCCGCCCGTTCCGACGATCTCCAGTACGTCCATGTCGTGCAGCAGCCGCACGCAATGTTTGCGCATTCCGGCCGCGGAGCCCGTGATTTCGTCGATCGTTTCGCCTTTGACGCTCATCGCCGTCAGATAAGCCGCCATCTGAATGTCGCTCGCGCCGTTGCTCATGATCTCATCCATCACCCGCTCGGCAATTTCATAGCTCAAATCCTGCCGCGCCGCAGCAAGTTGTATCGCCTCTTTAATCATAATAATTTTTCGCTTTCCGGCAGCGCCGCAGGGCTTTCGATTGACAGGAAATTCTTCATGATCTCTGATCCCTTCGGCGTCAAAATCGACTCCGGATGAAACTGCACCCCGTACACCGGATGGTCGCGGTGCGCCACCGCCATGATTTCCCCGTCGTCCGTCCATGCGGTCACCGCAAGCTCCGGCGGCATCGTACTCTCTATCGCCGCCAAGGAATGATACCGCGCCGCTTCAATTCTCGGCGGCAGCAGCGAGAAGATCGGGCAAGCCCCGTCGACTGTGATTAACGACGATTTCCCGTGCATCAATTCCTTCGCGTAGGAAACCGTAGCGCCGAACGCTTCGCAGATCGCCTGATGCCCAAGACAGACGCCGAGGATCGGGATCAGTCCGGCAAACCGCCGGACGGCCTCGATACAAACACCCGCGTCCGCCGGACATCCCGGCCCCGGCGAGAGCACAAGGTGCGACGGCGAGAGCGTTTCAATCTCATCCGTCGTTATCGCGTCATTGCGGATCACGAGAATCTCTTCCGGCGCCTGATCTATGACAAAGGCCGTATGCGCGGGCTCGTTCGCGGCTGCCCGCAAAGCCCGCAGCACCGACCCGATCTGCTGATACAGGTTGTACGAAAAGCTGTCGTAGTTGTCGATCAACAAAATCATTTGGCGCCGCCCGACGCGATCTCTAACGCCCGAATCACGGCCCCGAGCTTGCGCCCGCATTCCTCATATTCCTTCTCCGGCACGCTGTCGGCCACGATGCCCGCCCCCGACCGGATGAACACGCGCCCGTTCTTTTTGTAGGCGATGCGAATGGCGATGCAGGTATCCATGTCCCCGGAAAATCCGATGTAGCCGACCGCCCCGCCGTAGATGCCGCGCTTGCTCCCCTCCAATTCGCCGATGATCTGGCAGGCGCGTATCTTGGGCGCGCCCGAAAGCGTCCCCGCGGGCAGCAGTGCCGCAATCGCGTCAAGCGCGTCCTTGTCCCCGCGAATCGTGCCCCGCACCGTCGAGCCGATGTGCATAACATGGGAAAAGCGTTCGATCTCCATATATTTCTCGACCCGCACACTGTCAAACTCGCTGATTCGCCCGATGTCGTTGCGCCCTAGGTCAACCAACATATTGTGCTCCGCAAGTTCCTTCGGATCGGTCAGCAAATCCGCTTCCAGCGCCCTGTCCTCTTCCGGCGTCGCCCCGCGCCCGCGCGTCCCGGCCAACGGAAAAGTTTCCAATGTCCCGCCGCGCAATTTGACGAGCGTTTCCGGCGCCGCCCCCGCGATTTCAATATCGTCGCTGCTGAAATAGAACATATAAGGCGAGGGATTGGTTTCGCTCATGAT
>JAITNA010000243.1 GCA_031290715.1 Eubacteriales Family XIII. Incertae Sedis bacterium
GTAATACCGGTATTGTCGAACGCGGGGACCGCTTTCAGCGTCGTGACGCCCGCGACAAACGTCAGATACTTGTCGTAGTAGAACGCCGTGACCTTCTTCGTGATCGGATCGTATTTGAACCAATCATTCAAGAAATCTGTGGGAACTGCCGGCGAACCCCAACCTGCGCTCATTTCGAATGTGAAGTTCTCGCCATAGTTCGGGATCGGGTCACCGCCCTCGATGAGCGTTTCCTGTATCTCCGTGGTCACCTCAAGCTGAATCGCGGCCGCGAGGTTGTTCGTCGTCAGCGCGGCGCCGGATTCGTTCTTCAGGCCAAGGCCGTTGAAGTACGCGATATAGGAATTTGCGAGCCACTTGGACGCGGCCGCCATAGACGCGTCGTTCACGTCAATGGAATCCGCGTTGGTGTCGCCATACTTTTCGCCCGCGGCATTTGCCGTTGTATTGGCGTCCGTGCGGACAGCATTGTACGTCCACTCATACGCAGCGTCGGCATTGTTGAGGTCCGTGATCGGGCAGTAGGCGATGGTGCCGAATACGTCGTCGCGCAGCGTGCTGCTGCCGTCCGCCGCGATGCCGGCCGCGCCGATCTCCTCAAGATACGGGAGATATTCTTTCGCGTTGCCGCTCGCCGCGACTGCCGTTGACAGCCCGCCGCCGCCGCTCGTGCCCGTGATCACGATACGCTCGGCCGAGCCGGGCATTACCGCGTCGTTCTGGCGCAGATAACGGATCGCCGCTTTCGTGTCTACGACGACAGCGGGCGCCTTGCCGGGATAAGTACCGTCCTTATCGGCAACATCGCCGGCCGTAGCCCCGGCGATCGCGCCTTCGATGCCGCGGCTGCGCGTACCGATTTCGACGACGACATAGCCGGCTTTCAGCGCGGCGCCGTATTTGTCGCTGTCGCTCTTGCCGGAAAGTACCGCACCATCACTCAGGGAATCACCGAGCGAACTGTTCATCCATCCGCCGTTATTCACAACGAGTATGATCGCGGAATTGTCCGTGGCATCCTGCGGCACATAGACATTCAGCATCTCCCAAGCATTCGGACGTGTTTCCACCGGCGCCGGCGGACCGCCGCCGACCTGCCCGGACAGCCATACATTCACAGGGTCCGCCACATAGGTGATCTCGCTGTACTTCTTGACTGTGGCGGCCGCGCCGTCGATCGTCACGTTCAGCGTATCATAGTCCGCCGTGTCAAACGCAAGCGCCGCGTCCTGCAGATCCGAGCCCGCAGCCGCAACGATCTTTTTGAGCCATTCGATCACCTCCGGAGCGTCATAGCCGCCGTCATGACCCGTATCATATGCAAGCGCGTAGTTTACGTCTTTCACGTCCGAGTCCGCACGCAATTTGTAATACATATCGATCGAAACCGTCCAAACCGTATCGCGATCCCTGCCGCCGTGACGGATATACCAGTACGGCGCAGTATCGGCGGCTGTGCCGATGTACGGCAGCGGATCGACCATCTTGATTTGAGCGGACAAGTTTCCAAGGGTCGTATCAGCAAGAAGGTCTTCCCATGAGAGCGCAGGATTGTCGTCAAGGCCAATGCCATTGCCCGCTAACGTATCATGCTCCCATCCGTATTTCGTGAAGTGCCAATATGCAGCAGGCGAACGCCCAAAAAGACTGGATTCCCCGGAACCGGCGCTGTTTCCGTTCACGCCGGCGCTATCGAAAGCCGGAGCGCCCTTCAGTGAGGTCGTTTGCGCGACATACGCCTTGTATTTTTCAAAGTCGAAAATCACCGCAGTCTTGTTGGCATTACTGACGGTAACGCCGCGATCCGCCCATGTAGCTTCGGGTATAGTGATGCCCTCGTTCATTTTTTTCACAAATCCGGCTTCCAACCATTTGATGATTGTAGCTTCCATGTTGGCCGTCGTAAGGGGCGTCCCGTCTTCCAACTTGAGATTCAAGCTTGCCAAATAAGCGGGATATGCAGCCGCAAGTTCAGCGGAGGTGTTTAGCACGGTCGGATTTCCGCTACTCTGGCGGGTAGAATTGAACACCCACTCATAGGCCAAATCCGCGTTGGGAAGATCCGAGATCGGGCAATACCCGACGACCGCGTAGACATCAGCCCGCAGTGTGCTGTTTCCGTTTTCGTCAATGCCGGCCGCTCCGTTCGCCTGTAGATACGGGTAGTAGTCCGGGCTATTGCCGGAAGCGCCGACCGCGACCACCACACCGCCGCCGCCGCTCGTGCCGTTGAGGATAATGCGTTCCGCGGAACCCGGCATAAGAGTGTCGTTCAGGCGCAGATAGCGGATGGCTGACTTTGCGTCCGCGATGACAGTCGGGGATTTGCCGAGGAGAGCTCCTGTCACGTCTTCCACATAGTCGCGGCTGCGCGTTCCCACGTTGGCAATCAAGTACCCTTGCTGAAGCGCGTATCCGGTCGTACTTGTGCTGAGATATGTCCCCCCGTTATTGATGCCGGCCGACGACGGGCTTGAGTTCCATCCGCTGTTTTGGACAGAGAAATAGATCGGGGAAGCGTCGCTCGCGGTTTCGGGTACATAGATATTCATGCGCTGATAGCCGTACTGTTGATTTTGCGACCAAGTCGCGTACGCATATACATTCCCATTACCGATCTCAACCTCGCCGCCTGTGGACACCAGATTCGTGCCTTCCGGATTCAGCGACCACGAATTGAAACTATAACCTTTCGCCGCGTTGGGGCCGGGGCCGCCGAGTGTCACCTTGCCACCCGGGCTCGTGGGTGCGGATGCCCCGCCGCCGGCCTTATTTGTCCTGTTGCCGTTTGCAATATAAAATACTCTGTATTGGTTTACGGTATCATCTTGCCATACCGGATAGAGCGTTTTGACTGTACCCGCCGACATCGACATGGACACCCCCTCCACATACAGGGGGACCGACGCCGCGTCAGTTTCAGCCCATCCGATAAAAGTATAACCGGTTTTCTCCAGATCCGCCGGCCCGAGTACGGTTGCGAACTGCGTACTGTTGTAGGTATTCGGATCCGTCGGCGGAGTTCCGCCATCCGTCAATGTACCGCCGGCATATGTGACAGTCAAAGCCCCCGGAGTCACGTTATCTATCGGATCCGGCACTTCACTCGGCGATAATGTCGGGCTTGCAACATAAACAACCGAGTACTCGCGTACTGTCATCGGCTGCCCGTCCACTGTAATGGACAGTTCGTTGTAATCCCCGCTGTCAAACGCAAGCGCCGCGTCCTCCGGATCAACCGCAAGGACAGATACGCTGCCTTCGCCGTCCCCCGCCGCGTAAGCCGGCATAATGAACAGCGACAAGGCCATTGCCAATACTAATAGATAAGCGAATAACTTTCTCTTCATTCCATTCTCTCCTCTTTCAATTTTCAATGGTGATTGATTGCGTTACTCCCGAGAATTTTTTCTTCCACACATAGGCAAAAGCTCCTCTCCAATCCCACGGCATAAGTCCCGCGAACAAATGCAATATTACAGAAACAAAAATATAACAAGGACAGTGTAGTTTCTTTACAAATCCTGCAATAGTAGTTTCAACAATACGTGTAGCAAATGTTATAAAAAAACTTCCCCAGACCAAAATCAGTGTGTCTATTCAGACCCCTGCTAAAATGTTGTCA
>JAITNA010000023.1 GCA_031290715.1 Eubacteriales Family XIII. Incertae Sedis bacterium
TTGTCGACCCGGGCGGGATGGTATAGTATAATACTTTTTTACGGGTTGCCTGTTGCTATTGCAGAATGACGGTGTATAATAAAGTATTCAGAAAATTTGGAGTATTTTCGGGAGGAGAAAAGATGATGAAAAAGAGAACACTGGGAATATTGTGTCTGACGATGGTCTTGGCCTTTGTACTGGCGGCCTGCGGGAACGGGGGGTCGAAAAGCGGCGACGGCGCAGCGGCCGGCACGGTTTCATCCCCGGACGATTTCGCGGGGCACAAGATCGCCGTGCAGGTGGACACTACTTCGGCTGATTTGATCGATGTGCTGGCGGCGAAGGACAGCAGTATCGAGGTGCAGCGCTACGAGAAGGTCACGCAGTGCTTCGATGAGCTTGCGCTCGGCCGCGTGGATGCGGTATATGTCGACAGCGTCGTCGCGGCTTACTATACATCCGGAAGCGAAGAGTATACCCGCAGCTATCTCAGCGACGAGCCGGAGCCGATGGCGATCTGCCTTGCGAAAGACGCCGGCGCGCTTACGGCCGCGGTAGAGGCGGCGATCGACACGATGTATTTTGACGGCACCATGGCCGACATCGCGCTCAAGAATTTTGGCGAGGACTTCACCGAGGGCGTCCGGGACGTCACGGAAGAGCCTGTGATCCCGACCGATTTTCAGACGATGAAGAGCGGCAAGCTGACGGTCGGCAGTGAGATCGGCTACCCGCCGATGGAGTATACGACAGACGACGGGAAAGAGTTTATCGGTTTTGATATCGACGTCGCAAGGAAGCTCGGCGAACTCCTCGGGTTGGAAGTCGAATTTGTCAATACCTCCTGGGATGGGATTTTCGCGGGGCTCGAAAAAGGGCAGTACGACTGTATCATCTCCTCTGTGAGCATTACGCCCGAGCGGGATGAAAAATACACGCTGACCAAACCCTATGTGGCAAACAGGCAGTGCATCGTCGTCAAGAACGGCTGACCGCGGAAAAGCCTGTCATTCGAGCCGGGGGCAAAAAATATTGAATAATGCGGAAAGGGCGTGAATACCGATTTGATGGATGTTTTCACACAGATTTCAGGGTGGCTGCCGATGTTGTCCGCGTCGGCGGATGCCGCCGCGCAGACTGCGGATCCGCCGAACGCGCTGGAACAAATCATCGGTTGGCTGCCGGTGTTGTTCAAAGCGACGGGAACTACCCTCGGCTTGACGGTGACGGCGGTTCTGACCGCATTGGTAATCAGCGTTTTCCTTGCGCTCGGGAAAATCTCCCGACGTAAGATCATCAGTTTTCCGGCGACCGCCTATGTATTTTTCTTCCGCGGTACGCCGCTCCTGATGCAGTTGTTCTTTGTTTACTATACACTGCCCCTCATCGTGCCGGCTTTCACGATCAACGATCGCTTTACGGCCGCGTACATCGCGTTTTCGTTGAACGTCGCGGCTTATTTAGCCGAGATCATCCGCGCGGCCATCCAGTCGATTGACAAAGGGCAGATGGAGGCGGCGGTGTCGCTCGGACTTTCCTACGGTCAGGCGATGCGCCTTGTGGTCATCCCGCAAGCTTACCGCCGCATGATCCCGCCGGTTTGCAACGAGTTTGTCATGGTGCTCAAGGATACGTCTTTGGTATCGATCATTGCGCTGACGGACCTGACCTTCCAGACGAAGATGATTGCGTCAAACAAAGCGAGCGCGCTGGTCTACATTCCCGCGATGGGGATCTATCTGATCCTGACGGCGGTATTCACGATCGCGTTCAATCGGCTTGAGAAGAAACTCTCCGTGTACGAATAGCGCAGAGGGACATATAACGGAGGCAAGCGTGTCAATCATTCGCACAAAGCATATCTACAAGACATTCGGCGCCCTTGAAGCGGTCAAGGACGTCAGTGTTACAGTGGATCAGGGCGAGGTGGTCGCGGTCATCGGGCCGAGCGGCTCCGGAAAATCGACCTTTCTCCGGTGCCTGAACGGCCTTGAAACGATCACGGACGGAGAGATTTTCATCGACGAGGAGCTTCTGGAAAAGCGCATACACGGGCACAGCTACGTCAAGCTCCCGCACGAAAAGAAAGCGGAAATCCTGCTGCGCATGGGCATGGTCTTTCAGCGGTTCAATCTTTTTCCGCACAAGACGGCGAAGGAAAACGTAATGCTCGCCCCGGTCAACGTCAAAAAAATGGGCGCGAAAGCGGCGAATGAAATGGCGAAAGAATTACTGACGAAGGTAGGCCTTGAGGACAAGTTTGACGAGTACCCCGCCCATATGTCCGGCGGTCAGCAGCAGCGTGTCGCCATCGCGCGGGCCTTGGCGATGGAGCCGGAGATCATGCTTTTTGACGAGCCGACGAGCGCCCTTGACCCGGAGCTCGTGGAGGAGGTGCTGCGCGTCATGACCGGCCTTGCCAAAAGCGGGATGACGATGCTCGTCGTTACACACGAGATGGGCTTTGCGCGCGAAGCCGCGGACCGGGTCATCTTCATGTGCGACGGGGAGGTCGGCGAAACCGGCCCGCCCTCGGAGTTTTTCATCAACCCGCAAAATCCGCGCGCGCAGCAATTCATGAGGAGCATTCTTCACCAGTAGAAACGTTTGCCTGTGCCCAAAAGAAAAGCACGGCAAACCGCAATAGATATCGGAGCCTGATCATCAATAATAGCAAAGAAATTCAAGCAACTATATGCCTGTTCCTTACGTCCATTATTTGGGGTATCTCTTTTGTCGCCCAAGTGGTGGGTATGGATTTCATGGGGCCGTTTACTTTCAACGGCGTCACCTTTCTGCTCGGCGCCGCCACGCTGATTCCCGTCGTCCTCCTCTTCGACCGGGGCAGACTGAACCGGGCGGAGTTGAAGCGCCTGCTTGGCTGCGGCACGATTTGCGGGCTCATCCTCTTTGGCGCCGGCTCCTTTCAGCAGTTCGGCGTCGAGTTGACCAATTCCGCCGGGAAGTCGGGGTTCATCACGGGCCTTTATATCATCATCGTTCCCATCGCGGGCATATTTATGAAACGGCGTGCGACGCTCTTTACGTGGGCGGGCGCGGCTTTCGCGGTCGCCGGCATGTATTTTCTCTGTGTGCCGGATGGTTTCGGCGGTATCACGCGCGGGGACGCGATGCTGTTTTTTGGGGCCTTTTTCTGGGCGGCGCACATCATCGCCATCGACAAATTCGTTTCAAAGGTAAGTTCGCTCAAATTGTCGCTGACCCAGTTCGTCGTCTGCGGTTTGATCAGTATGATTTGCGCTTTTGCGACGGAAACGGTCCGGCCGGACCTGCTCCTGCTCGGCGCCGCGCCGCTGCTCTACCGCGGCGTGATGTCTATCAGCGTAGCCTATACGCTGCAGATCATCGGGCAGCGCCGCGTGGCGCCGGCCAAAGCCGCCATCATCTTTTCCTTAGAGTCCGTGTTTTCCGCCATCGGCGGCGCGATCCTCATCCGCGAGGTCATGAGCGGGCGCGGCTATTTCGGCTGTGCGCTCATCTTCGCAGGAATCCTGTTTGCGCAAATCCCCGGAAGGAAAAAGGCGGCGCGGCGGTAGTCGGGCGACCCGGCGAATTTGACAGGGGGGCTTGCGGCTCTTATACTCTTGTTCTGTGACAAATTTTCTTGACGACGCAGTAAAATCGATGGAAGCGGAGTCTTTACATGGGAGAAACGCCAACGAATGCTTGACCCGGAAATTATAGCGCTCGCAAAAAAAGCGAGAAAAGGCGATGCCGAAGCGTTTGAAACGCTTTGTGACAAAAAGAGTGAAAACATCCTGTTCAACGCGTATGGGTTTCTCGGCAACCGGGAAGACGCCGAGGATGTGCTGCAGGATGTGATCATCGAGCTGCACAAGAACATCAACCGGCTCAATAGCATCGAATCGGTGGAAGCATGGATACTTACCGTCACAAGAAACAAATGTCTGCGGCTGCTCCGGCGGCGGAAAAAGTACGACGAAAACACGGCCCTCGACGGGGACGAGGCCGCGATTCAAATTCCGGATGACGACAGGGACTTTATTCCCGAAGAATACGCGGAGAACAAGGAACTCCGGGCGCAGTTAATGGAAATCATCATGAAGCTGTCGCAGAAAAAGCGCGAAGCGATCTTCATGTATTATTACGATGATATGAGTATGGAAGAGATTGCAAGGGCCACCGGCAAAAATGTGAACACGATCACAAGCACGATCACAAGGGCAAGGCAAATGATCAAAGAGCAGTTGACGCAAATAGAGGACAAAGGCAAGGCCATGAGCGGCATCGCGTCCGCCTCTATACTCGGCGGCGTATTGAAAGAGGCGGCCCCCATCGTTTTTCCGCCCGAGCGGATTGCGGCGGGCCGCGTACATTGGGTCGCCGCCATCGCGAAAGCGCGGATCGCGGCGCGCGCCGCGGTCGTTGTGAAGGCCGTCGTTTGTGTTGCCATTGCTGTGACAACCGTCACGACGGTCGTATATTTGAACGATACGCCGGCCGAACAGCCGACAGTCAGCCGCATACAGGGCGCCGATGTGCAGGATGCAATCATTTTTGAAGGCGGGACTTGCGACTGCGGCCATATCGATCCGAGCGCCGCGGGGCTCGCGGAACAAGGCCCGGTGATCGTGAACGCGTCATGGGAGGTGGCGTATTCAGCTTCTCCCGGGAACATCCTTTTTGAAGGCGAGGGGACATTCGTATCGACGGTTTTTTCCGAACTCAAAACGGCGGGCGCGGCGGGCGATTATCTCCTGACCTTTCGCGTGAAGGACGCGGACGGAAACAGCTATTGCGTCGAACGCGTTTTTGAAATCAGCTAAAAGCAAAAAATGGTTTACATTTATAAATAAAATTGTTTATAATTCACGTATCAGACAATACATGATGCAGATAGAGGAGTTTTTGCTTTATTTGTTGCAGTAAAAAACAAGCCGGGCGACTCTTTATATTGAATGTGTATAATCTGTAAAAGTTCTTTGCGTACGATAAAGTAGGCAGTAAGCACTGTGTTTCAAGGAAAACAGGGCAGTAGGCGCTGCATTTAAGGAAAATGAGGGGGATGTTCTCATGATGAAGCAACGGGGGTTTTTCGCAAAGGGAAAAATGGCGCTCGCCATTTTGTTGGTGACGATCCTCAGCGTCACAGTTCTTCTGCCGACGGCATCGCGGGCGGAATCGCCCGCGGGGGATGCGGCAGGAGAGGACGCGGCCGCCCCGGAAGAGGGCGCCGGGATTTCGGCCTTGGACGCCGCGCCGGAAACGGATTTTATTTTTGACGCAGCTGTCGGCACGATCACGGTTTACCTTGGGTCGGCGGCTGACCTCGAGATACCGGCCGCCATCGGCGGGGCACCCGTCACGGCGATCGGGGACATGGTTTTCAGAAACAAGGGGATCGAAAGCGTTACGCTGCCGGCGACCCTCACGGCCATCGGGAAAGGGGCTTTTCAGGAAAACAATCTGACGGCAGTCGATATCCCGGACAGCGTCGCCGTGATCGGCGAGAACGCGTTTGCCTATAACAAGCTGACGGCTGTCGACCTGCCGGCCGGCTTGACGGCGCTTGGCGCTTTCGCGTTTCGCGGCAATGAGCTTGCCGCGGTGACGACAGGCGGCGCGTCCGCGTGGCCGATCGGTTTGACGGCGCTTTCCGAAGGCGTTTTTATGGATAACAAGCTGTCCGAGGCCGGTCTGCCGGCCTTCACCGGCTCGGCGATCGCGGCCATCGGCGGCTCCGCCTTTGAACTGAACTTTTTCTCCGCGATTGAAATCCCTCCGTCCGTCGCCGCGTGGGGCGCGCGTGTTTTCGCGAACAACGGCCGCTATGTGACGCTCACCCTCACGGGGGAGGGCAATCCGGGCATCCATACGGCAAGCTACGCGAACGCTTTCGGCGAAATCATAGCGCCGGCGGCGATCCATGTCACCTATGTTGATCCGGACGGCGCGGAGCTTTATTCCGCGCAGACGATTCAAAGCGATCTGACGCAGCAAGCCGCGGATGCCGCGAACCTGATCTATGTCGGCAACGGGAGTTACCCGCTTGCGATCATGCCGCTTGCCGGGTACAAGTTCACTACGGCGGCCGGGGGAACGGTGAACGGGGATAAGACGGCTGTGAATGTGCCCGTGAATGCCGCCGTGATCAATGTGAAGCTTGTTTACGCGCGTGCGGACAGCGGGCCGGTGATCATCGGCCTCGATCCGATCAGCGCCGCGCCGGGCAACGGCGATATTACGGAAGCAAGACTTCGCGAGGGCGTCACCGCGGGGGATATTGACGGGAATGATTTGACCTCCGCGATTCAGATATCGGTGGCGCTTCCCGCCGGGAAAACGATTCCGCTCGATACGTCCGTGCCGGCGACTTATACGATCAAATATTCCGTAACAGATACGCAAAGCCCCCCGAAAACCACGGAAATGCTGCGTACGGTAACGATTGCGGCGGATCCGATGGATGCAGAGATCGGGAACGGCTGGCAGTATAAGGACTTTGTGTATGGTACGGCAGACAACTGGCCTTTTGACAATTACGATAAAATAACAGTCTACTCGGTCGTCGGCCTGTCCGCGTCCGGCAAAGCGAAATACGACGCGGGGAACAAGAACCTCGTACTTCCCGGATATCACCCCGGTACAGCCGATGAGCCGGCAATCACACCGATTCTCGGGCTGAACGGCATGAGCGCTGAACGGGCGTATTATTCTCAAAAACCCCAATTGGCGGAAGGCGGGCCGATCTATTTTGAAGATTTGGCCTTTGATGCCATCGATCTCTCGCGGATGAAAGACCTTCGGATTATCTCCAATTTTTCTTTCGCCGGTTCAAAGGCTGAGGCCGGCGGCGTGAATTTTGCGGGCTTGGACAAACTTGAGTATATCGGGCACAGCGCGTTTGAAGGAATGGAATATACGGGGGATTTGGATCTGACAGGCCTTCTTTCGCTGAAGCAAATCGGAAAAAATTCATTCGAATTATATACAGGTACGGACGGCGAGCTGAAAATAAAGGGGCTTTCAAACCTGACAATCATCGGACTCGGCGCGTTCAACAAATACAACGGAAACAATTTGGACCTTTCCGGCCTCACGGCGCTGACGAGCCTCGAGGGGAATACGAGTTCATTCAACGGTACAGGGGGTGTTTTTCAAAGCTACAACGGCGAAAACCTGAACTTGACGGGACTATCCAGCCTTAGCAATTTGGGGCAGGCCGCGTTTTACAGCTACAATAGCGGGCTTTCCGCCGAGGAAAGCAAAACGCAGGAAGGAAAACCGATCGATTTTTCCGGAATGCCGAATCTGAAAGTTATCGGTACCGACGCGTTTCACGATTACCGCGGATTTGACCGGACACTTGATTTGTCGCCTTTGGCGCAGCTTCAGGAGATTACCGACAACGTTTTCCGGAATTTCATCGGAAAGAAAATCGATTTGTCGGGCCTGTCGAATCTGAAAGGGATTCGGAATTACGCTTTTGAGAATTTTGAGGGCGCCGGATATCCGCTGGATTTTTCGGACTGTGTCAATCTGGAGAGCATCGGATACTCGTTCCGCGACTTCAACGGCAGCGACCTGATTTTCGGCGCGCTCCCGAAACTGACCTCGATTGGGGATTACAGTATCGGCTTTCCCGCATATCGGGGCGCGGGAAAGGCACTCGACCTTTCGGGGCTGACAGCCGTCGGCGACATTACGGACGACGCGTTTAAGAGCTTCATCGGGACGGAAGTCATATTGCCCGCGTCGCCGAATTATACGAAGATTAAAAGCGGTACTTTTGCCGGCTTCAACGGCAAGCTGACCGGTCTTTATGACATCGCGAACCAACTGAGCGGAATCTATTACAAGGCCTTCGGAAGCTACAATCCGGCGAACCCCGCGGACTATATCGACTTCACTAAGTTCCCGAATTTGACGGTATTGGCCGGATTTACCGCCTACAATCCGGACGCGGCCATCGACCTATCGGCTTGTACGCAGCTCACAGGGATATACAAAATAGACCCGAATAATGTGAATAGCTGGCAAACCGGGCTGGATTTCCGCGCCTACGCGGGCCTCGGCCGGACGCTGGACCTCTCGCACAATACCGCGCTTGTTTATCTGATGGAAAGCGCTTTCAAAAGCTTTAACGGCGATGCCATAGATTTGTCGAACCTTGTCAATCTGGAAGAGATCCGAGATTCCGCTTTTGAAAGCTACGCGGGAACCGGCGCTGTGCTTGACCTTTCTCATCTGACAAAACTGAAAAGGATCGGCATCTGGGCTTTTAGATACTTCGACGGAAGCGATATAGACTTCTCGAATCTAAGGTCTTTAAAATATATCGGAAGCGAGGCTTTCCTTGCGTATAAAGGATATATGCTGGACCTCTCCGATCTCGTTTCACTCGTAGAACTCGGCTCTCCCTCCGGGCCGCATTACGGCGTGTTCGGCAGTGTGAAGAACGAAACCGTCGTAAGAGGTTTCGAGAATCTGACCTCGCTCGAATGGATTTCCTGCGCGGCCACGGGCGCCCGGTATCCGGAGGGCGGCGTGCTTGACCTCTCAAATTCAAAAATCAACAAGCTCGATTATAACAATTTTGATCTGCGCAACTACGGCGATATTATTGTCTATCTGCCGGCGGGTATGACCCTGATAGACTGGACGGCATTTACAAACGGCAGAGATGATAATAGTGCGGCGGTAGGCGCCGCCGATCAGCCGGCGACGGAACTTTATCTGTTCATTCCGGACTTTGATCCCGCTGACTCCATCCTGTATAATTCCTTAGGCCCGAATAAAGCCCCCGTGGATGTTACGGATTATCACAAACGATTTCATTCTGTGCCGGAGGTACAAAATCCGGCGAGTATCGTCAACCTCTACATCAACAATATGAGTGTAATCGCCGTCTGCAAGCTGAACGACGCAGGCGGCGCCGTGATCGCAAATGTCCCGATGCATGTATTCGGAAAGTTCGGCGAGCCCTTGGAAGTACCCGCTCCGCTCGTGCCGGGATATCGGCTTGTCCCGTCCGAACCCGCGTCAAAAGCGATCGCTGCCGCCGCCATAAACAACGCCGTCGAGTTTTATTACGAAAAAGACGGCAAAGAGGCGGGTTCTACGATCGTGATAGACATTCACAATCTGAAGAATACGGCCACGGGCCAAGCCCACGAAAAATACACGATCGGCGAGGACATGCCGCTCGAGGTGACTTTCAGCGCATCCGGCAACGTGGGCATTCTCGAGGGGACCACGATCGTCATACCGCTGCACGAGTTCGCGGAAAACGTCAGGGTGACGGGCGACGTGGTCGGCGTCGGGACAAACGGTTCCGGCAAATTTATTAAAGAATGGTATGTCAAGGACGGCAATCTGTACGTTGTTCTGAACAATATGAATCTCAGCGCGGGCGACGCGATGTTCCAGTTCTCGCAGCAGTTCAGCAAGTATGATACCCCTTGGGACCGTACCGAAACCTATGCCGCTTACATGTACGGCGCCGCGACGACATGGAGCAACGCGTGGGACCCGGACACGAACGAAGTGGTGTTCGGAAGCAAGGATGCGGACGGCAAAGCGGCCGACCCGAAAGCCTTCCTCGCGTCGGATGAGGACTTCGGCGCCAAGCTGATCGGATTTGAATACCGTCAGCCCGGTATCCGCAAATATGCGAACGGCGAGTTCGAGGACGAGCCGATCTGGATCAATGCCGGAGAGCTGCATGAGGACGGCGGAAAGGTAGTGGGCGCGCCCAGTATCGAATCCGCGGCAAGCCTGAACCCGGCTTCGGACAGCGGCGATGCCGACGCACTCGCGAAGCTGAACGAGATCACCTACACCTTTGAAATGACCGGGCAGTATTACCGGAATATCGACAGCTTTATCCTGTACGACAAGCTTCCTTCCTATATAGATAAAGACGGGAATAGTCATTACGGCGTATTTGAAGCGGAAAGCAACCCGGACTGGACGCTCGTTTGGGGGCATTTTGAACCCGATACGGCGAGGGACGCGACCGGGAATACGCCCAAATTCACGGCGGCGGGCGGCGCGCCGGGCGCGAATGATGCGCCCTACGCGGTCTATACCTCCGCGGTGTTTGCGAAAACCGTTAGCATACAAAACAACAAGCTCCCGGCGCTGAAGGTGAAATTCCCGGGCGCCGCGGTCAATCAGGAGCCGGTGGTCAACACCGTTACCATTGAAGCTTTTGTGCATAACGAAAACAACAGCGGGAAGGATTTGACGATCGCCGACGACCCGGCCGGCCGGCAGCCGAAGAATAACGATAAGCACAGCTTCTTCGCGTCGGACGACGTGACCATCGCCCTCTACGCGTACGGCCCCGGCGGCATCGGCGGCTTTGATAAGAGAGCGGAGAGCATTCATTACAGCAGAAACAGGTACTACTATTTTTACGACGACCCCATCGAAAAAGCGGCCGTTTATTCCTGGTCGGTGGCTTCAAGCAACGCATCGGAGCTGCCCTATGAGAACGTCGTTTTCGAGGATTTCGGCCTTGATGAACACAGCTATACAAGCGCGGAGGGCTATAAAGGCTCCTACTGGGACGATCAGGTGACCGATCTGACGCCGGATTCCGCGAGCGCGCAGGACGACCTCACGCCGCGTATGCGCTACTATGGTGTGAATCTGGACGGGGTTCCCGCGGGTGTGAACGCGACGATCAAGGCGTATGGTTCCGGAGCGGACGGTATCGTCGGAACCGCGGACGATCCTTTGATCAGCGAGGACATCGCAGAGGGCGGGACGACCTACAAATTTGAAGCGTCGAAGCGGGAGGGGATCACGCGGATCGTGATTTCTTTCCCGGGGCATACCATGCAGCCGGGGGAAAGCCTTGGCTTCCATGTGCTGACGGAGCTGACAGACGAGCACCGCGGGCGGGCAGAGGAAATGCTCTATACGCCGGTTCATGAAAATCAGCCGGAGCTCGACGACAAGCAGGAAATCCTCCAAAGGCCGGAAAACAAATTCCCGAACTGGGCGAGCTTCCACGCGGAATATACACTTGGAACCGAAACGACGCAAATCGACAATATCGCAAAAGACTGGATTCGCATCATCCCCATCCGGAACGCGCTTTCCGTAACGAAGAGCGCGAATATACCGGGCGGCTTCACGATTTTGAACGCCGGCACTTTGATAGACTACACCGTCGGCTATCAGGGCGAACGCGCGCAGGGATTTTACCCGCAGAAATTCGTATTGGTCGACCTGCTGCCGATCGACGTAGAGTTGATAGACGTCGAGTTGAGCGAAGAATTCAAGAAATCGCCGAATGCCCGATATGAGATCGAGGTCGGGTACAATGGCACAGACCGCACGGCGATCATCTTCAAAGCGGACGAATTGGTCGTTACCGGAAAGACGAGCGGCATCTACGCGGAGAAGGTCGGCGAATTCGGCGACACCCCGGTCGGATATATCCACGCGAAGATGGGGATCACCATGACCGACCCCTCCGGCGCACAGCGCGTCTATAACGAGGCGTATCTATACGGGGAATCAAAGAACCCGAGCTACCCGTTTGTCCTGGGGAACGTGCTTCCGAGCACAAACACAAGAGCGGAAACAGAAAGTGTGCTCCATGATTTGGGCTACAGCGCGGACGACATCCTCCGGTATTTTGAAGCCGTTCACGCGGACGCGTCAGATATCGGCGGCGCCTACCGGGAGCTTCCCGTGACGGACAAGGCGGTAGACGGCGAATCCTATGCGATGGTTTCCAATCAAGCCCTGAAAGGCTCGTATTTCCAAGGGCTGAAGTGGATCAGAAAAGAGGGCGGGGCGTGGTCGACGACAGGCGTTGAAACAGAGCCCGGCGGCAATGTTTATTATCGCCTCGATATTGTCAACCAGACAAATGTCCCGCGGAAAGACGTCGTCGCGTGGGATATCTTCCCGAATGCGGGCGACATCCTGCTTGACTCCGCCGCGGGCAGCCCGGTCACGCGCGGTTCGAAGTTCAGCAATACTTTGGCGGGGCCGGTGGCGCTGCCGGCGGATTTGATCAGCCGCGGATGGACGGTGCTGTACACGGTAAAGGCGAACGCGGTCAATACGCGCGCGTTCATGGCCGAGGATACAAACTGGCAGACAGCGGGCGAGTTGGGATTCGCAAGCGACGCGGACTACGCGGCCGTGACGGGGATCAAAATCGTTTCCGCGAACACGGTATCCTATCAGCAGGAGAACGCGGCAATGGGCCCGATGGAATCCGTTCATATCACCTACCGCATGACCGCGCCGACAGACCTGCAGTACGCGGAGCAGTCGGAAAGCAATCAAAAAAGGGCGTGGAACACCTTCTCCGTCACGGACGATATCGCGAAGGATTCTACCTATCCGAACGGCCGCCCGTTGGAAGCGAATAATGTCTATAACAAGATTTCAAAGCCGAAGAGAAATATCACGTTAACGAAGGTGGATGAGAATAACGCGCCGCTTGCCGGGGCGCTCTTTGAGCTTGTCGATTCGGATACGGGGCAGGTGATTGCCACGCAGTCGTCAGACGCCTTCGGCTATGTGAATTTCAAAGATGTACCCGCCGATAAAACGGTCGGCGGCGTCAAGGTCCCCATCAATTTGCTCGTGCGGGAATCAAAAGCGCCGGCGGCCTATACCGGAACGATGGTGCAAGTGAACATCCCGAATTCCGTATGGATGCCGGAAGGGTGGAATCAGGATGAGGTCTATACGTTTGCGGGGGACGCGGCCGTCGACGCGTATACGCTGACGTATGTTTATGACGCGGGGGCGCAGGATACGGCAAACAACTACTCGCTGAATTACCGCGCGGCAAAGGCGCTGGAAAATACGAAGAACCCGCCGCCGCCGGACTTGGGCGCGATAGAAATCGAAAAGACGGACGGAAGCGGCGCGGCGCTCAGCGGCGCGGTCTTCACGATTGTCGGACAAGACGCGGCCGCGGGCGCGTCGCCGGGCAACGCGGACATCAATATCCGCCGTATCACAAACACCGCGGGCAAGCTCCGCGTCGCGGATTTGCCGATCGGGTACTACGCCGTCACGGAAGTATCCGCGCCGGGGAAACTGACGCCGGATTATACGGCCGTCGTCCTTGTTGAAAAAGACAAAACCGCTTATGTCGGTTTGGTCGGCGACGGAAACGGCGGGTTTGAGCCGGGGTACGGCATCGGCGAGGGCGGCGCGGACGCGGTACAGGCCATCGTAAATGACAGGGCCGCTTTCTCTTTGGTCAAGATCGGAATCTATCACAGCGGATTCCAAATCCTGCCGAACAATCAACTTGACCCCTCCATGGGCGAGAAGCTGAAGGATGTTGAATTTCAATTGTATGAAGGCCGCGCGGAGGACTATGCCGCGAGTCCGGATACGGCGGCGCCGGCGTCCGGAATCACGTATACGCCCGCGGCGGCGGGCGGGGCCCGCGGAATCACCGGAGCGGACGGAAAATTGGCGTTCTCCGGTTTGAAAACGGGCGAGCATTACACGCTCGCGGAAATCCCGCCGCAGGACTTCGCGTTCACGCTGCGTCCCGGCGCGGAGGATGTTGTGAAAGGCCCGGACGGCGTACTCGGAACAAGCGACGACCTCCTCGGCGTCTACGACATCTATATCACGCCGGACGGCAGGATATTGTTGGACGGAGAATCTATTACAACATCTGATTTGGTCATCGGCAACGATTCAAAGACCTTCTCTTTCCGCGCCTTGATCGCAAAGACGGATCAGGCGAACAACCCGGTCCCCGGTGTGTTTTTCACGGTGGCGGCGGATGCCAAAGGCTCCCACGCGCTGACCGTCGGGCCGACGGACGCGAACGGCACGATCGCCCTCACGGAAGCGGCCTTTGAAGCGGTCAAGGAGGCAAACGCGGTTTTGTACAACGCGTTCATGGCCGGCAGCCCGCTCTATGTCACGGAGGTCGCGGCGCCGGATGGGCATACCATCCCGGCGGGCGAAGAGCCGTGGATCATCTACCGCAATATCGGCTATCAGACGCGGACCTTCGTCAATAACAAGACGACGCTCGATCTGTTCAAGTATCAAGTCGTAGCGAAGGATTTGGAAGAAACGCTGCAATACTTGGGATTAAGCGACATCTTGGAGCGCGTGCTTGCCGAAAAAGGGGCGGCGCATCATGTCAGGCTTTCCGATTTGACCGAGGGGGAAAGGACCCGGGTCGCCGGGGAACTCACGCCCGATCTCGCGGCGGAGCCGGCGGACATCATGGCCTCGGCCGGTGAATTGGAATTACGAAAAGGGGTAGAAGGGGCGACCCTTCAGGTGAGCATAAAGGGCAAACCGTATACGGCCTATGATCCCGCCGATCCGTCGGCGCCCTATACCGGGTTCACCGCGGCGACGCGCGCGGACGGGCGGCTTCCGATACCGGATGGCTTCCTCTTCCTCTCCGATGAAACCTATGAGGTGAAAGAGACCATCGCGCCCGAGAATTATCTGTTGAGCGGCAAGACGCTGAGCTTCAAGCCGGACACCTTAAAAGCCCTCGAGGGCTATCGCGGCACGATCAGCCTTGTACTCGAGAACCGGCCGGAACTGGGGCAGCTCGTCGTGACGAAGCTGTCCGAACAGGGCGGCCAGACGCTTGCGGGCGTGAAATTCGGGCTGTACGAGAAGGTCGTAAACGGGGGCGTACTGGGAACCGGCGCGCAGATTGCCGAGCTTGCGACGGACGAAAACGGGCTTGCCGTGTTCAAGAACCTGCCGTACGGCGATTACGTGTTAAAAGAAACCGAGCCCTTAGACGGCTATGTGTTCGACGAGTCAAACCCCGGCCTGTTTGCGGTAACGGTCAGCGCCGCGGCGCAGACTGTCTACATCACGGTCTATAATGCCGAGGAATCTCAATTTTCCTCTCTCCTGCTGACCAAATACGACGATAACGGACGGCCGGACGAGGTAGATGAATATCATGTAATGAGCGGCGTCGCGTTCAAATTGGAGAAATGGATTCCGATTCTCGGCGCGATATTGGGGCATTGGGAAACCTACGAAGGCGAGGACGCGATCGGAAAGTACGGGGGCGATACCGAGGACCCGGGAACCGGAAATTATTATCCGCTGCGCAAGACGGACGCGCAAGGCCGTATCTACTTTGGTATGCTGCCGAAAGGTACCTATCGTATCGTTGAGATCAGGGATGAGGCCAAATACAAGGAGCCGGTCTATACCGACGGCGGCGGGGAAGCGCTTGGCGGCGCGGATGGAAACGAGTTCACCGTGAACGCCCGGCAGCAGACGGATATCCGCGTGAAGGCCGTCAACCCCTTGATCACCATCCCGCGGGTCGCAGACCTCGCGCTTGAAAAGAATGCAGCGGCGTATCAGGTCGAAGATCAGGACGCGCCGGTGAGCGGGGTGTACAAATGGCAGGACGCGACCGGCGCCGACGCGGAAAACATCAGCATCGCGGTCGGAAATCTCGTCTTGTTCAAGCTGCGCGTTTGGAATGAAGGAAAAATCCCGGCGACGCCCGAGGAAATCACGGATTACATTCCGGAGGGGCTTCTGTTCGTCGCGCCGGACGATCCGGTCTATCGGGATATCCGCGTCGGGAACGGGCAAACGAGCCCGACAGTCGCCGACATCAACAAATACTGGACGGTTTCGGCCGGCAAATCGGGCTTCAGCCAATTTGCGAAATACGACTGGGTCAAAGCGCGGGCGGGCGGCGACGCGCCGCGTACGCTGTTTGTCGATCCGAAATTGCAGACGATCGCGGACAACTTGGACGCGCCGATTCCATCCGCTCATTATGCCGACGGAAAGGACAAGGTATCCTCTTTTGAGATTCCGATCCTGCTGAAGGTTGCAGCGAAAAACACCGACAAGATCGTGAACTGGGCGGAGATCAGCAAGGAAACGGCGCCGAAAGACCCGGATAAGCCTTATGATCCCGAGAACCCGGATGAAGAGGTCGAGGATATCGACAGCACGCCGGACGACGACCCGCACAATGATTTCGAGGACGGAAAGGACGGCGAGGACGATATTGACTTCGCGGCGATCATTCCGATCCTGCTGCAGCTCGACGTCCAGATCGACAAGGATACCATCAAGCAGACGTCGTCCATGTACAACACGCTGTACTCGACGGAAAACTACGAAAACGTCGGGAAAGATAAGGAACGCTATCGCTACGACATCAATTTCAGATCATTGGCAAACATGCGGCTTGACGAGTACATTGTGACCGATCCGTTTGAAAGCGCAGACCCGTCCATAGACCAGACGAGGATGGAGGAGCTCTGGACGCCGCTCGCCTGGGGCGATGTGGACGGCAAGGTCGATGTTCTGTACAAGACGCACAGCGGCAGCGGCATCTCAGGCGGCGCCGTCCCCTCGACGATGGATAACGGACAAGACGGCGCGTACAGCAACGCGGGGTGGAAGGTTTGGGCGCTTGGTATCCCGGCAAACGCGCCGGGTCCGCAGACGCACCTGCTCGTCAGCGACCTCGGCCTTGCGGAAGGCGACTATGTAACGGCGATCCGCTTTAGCTACGGTTCTGTCAAAGTCGGTTTCACGACGCTGAACACCGCAAGGCGCTCGGTCAACGGACAGCACCGCGACACAATTACGGGCGTGATAGACAGCGACATGATCGGGGAAATCGATAGCATTCCCGCCGGGGAGTCGAAGGAGATGAAAACGCTGGCGGCCGCGGACGGCTTTGCGCCGCTTCGCGCGCTTGTGAATACGCTCGCCGCGCCGTTCGGCTTTGCGCCGCTCGCGGCCCCGGACGGCGGCGTGAAGGCGCTCGCGGGAGAAGGCCTTGAAGCGAACAGGCTGAACTGGGCGCCGTCGCAGGGCGATCCGTACTACGCGCAGGGCGCCGCGGCCGCGACCGGCCTGAAGCCGGCGACCTACCTTGTGAAACCGCCGCGCGAAGCGGACGGCTATGAGGAAATCGTATCCTCGGCTTATTCGATCGGCGCCCGCAATGTGCTTGATCCGGTAGACGGGAAAACGGTTCGCAGCCTGATGGCAAACGATCAGGACGCGGTTCGGACGCTGACAATCGGCACCTTTATCCCCGGCTTGGATCCGGACCCGGACACGGGCGAGCTTGTCAGGGAGGACAGCTTCGAGGAGAAGCTCGGAGATACCGCCGGAATTGTCTACCGCGACGGAAAGTTTGTGGACAGAAGCGGAAACGAAGTGAAATCGCTGACGAATCTCAGGGGCGCGGCGGCGACGGGCGACGAAACGATGCCCGGCCTTTGGGCGGCCGCGCTGACCCTCGCGGGCGCGCTGCTGATCCTGCTGCTTGTCCGTGCAAGGCTGCGCCGCAAACAGGCGAAGATTGCTGTGTCTGCGGCATCCTCCGCGTCCGCGGCGACTTCTGCGACCGCGGCGACCGCCGCGGCAAAGACCGGCGCGTTGATCCTCGCGGCGGCGCTGCTCGGCGGGACCTTGTTCCTTGCGAGCCCGGCGGAGCCGGCCTACGCCGCGGAAACGGAAAGCGCCCCGGCTGACAATACCTTGGAAGTCGAGTTTCGTTATGCGGACGGCCAAGAGCCGCAAATCCCGACGACGATCACTCGCGGCGGCGTCACATGGACCTATGTGTCCGCTTCCGCGCCGGCACGCGTGGATACAATTGAAAACAACACGCAGAGGTCGGTTTTGCGCTTTATTACAGGACGGCTCCGGCTCGACCAATACCAAGCGGCGCTCGATATGGGTATCGAGCTCACACCGGTAGACCTTCGCTATGAGCGGCGTATCGACAAGGAAATCTCCTTTACGGAGGAATACGAACAGACAAATGACGGCTATGCGCCGGTCGGGCCGCTTGAATACAACGACGTCGCAATGCTCCCGCAGGAATGGGATTTTGCGGTCGCCTCGGCCGACAGTGATTCGGGGGAAACGACCGAGCGTCTTGCCATTGCGGAGATCAGCTTTGAGCCGATCCAAAGCAATGACGGGCTGCCGGCCCGCTACCGCGCGGATTGCGTCTTTCGCGGCGTCGAAAGCTATACGGATACGGGCTACTTCACTGCGGACGGCCGTATCGAGCTCATCACGGGAAGCGGCACAACGGATGTCTGGCTTGTTTCCGCGACCTTTATCCGGGAGCCGGAAGCCATCGCGGCGCCGCAAGCGGAGGACCCGACGGAATCCGTCACAACGACCGAGGAGATTGTTAACGAGGAAACGGCGCTGCTTGATTCGCAAACCGGCAACCTGATCTCGGATATTGCCAACGGCAGAGTACCGCTCGGCAATGTTCTCCATGACGACGCGTGGAGCTTGCTCTCCCTCATCCTCTCCGTAGCCGGCGTGATTTCCGCGGCCCTGATCCTGATCTCGCTCGTGCAGCGGAGAACGATTTTCGTGTTAGCCTACGAGCGGGAAACGAGAGAGGAAAAGAGAAAGGCCGGTAAATTCCTCGGCATCTTCGCGAGTGCGGCGGGCGTGCTGACACTTATCTCATGGCTCGTTCTCGACAATCTGAACCTGCCGGTGATTTGGATCAACAAATGGACGCCGGCCGTAGCCGCCGTGTTTGCCATACATATCATTCTGGTATTCCTCTACCGGCGAAAAAAGGTACAGGAAGACCGCGACGACCGGGAGGAGGATTCGTTTGCGGTTGCGTAGGGAGGAAGGGCAAAGCGCAGAGCAAAAAAATATTTGATTCTATTTTTCATCATAATTGTGTTATAATAGAATCGAAATGGATTACTTGGAGTTTCGGAACAGATTTTTTGAATTGGGCTGCTTCAGCGTCAACCAGGTGCTGGCATGGTATCCGTCGTTTCAGCGAAACAATCTGTCGCGCTGGTTGGGGCGGGGATTGATCTTGCGCCTTAGGCAGGGGTATTATGCGTTCCCCGAGTATACCGCACAGCCCGGCTTTGCGTATTTTGTGTCAAACTACATCTACAAGCCGTCTTACGTCAGTACTCATGCCGCGTTGGCGTTTTACGGAGTCATCCCGGAAGCCTCGGTGCGTATCACAGCGGTTTCCGCATTAAAGACGATGGCGTTCACAAACAGTTTTGGAACGTTTTCCTATCAGAAAGTCAAGCCTTCGCTGTTCTTTGGCTATGAACAGAAGGAATCGAGTACGCGCTTTATGCTGATTGCAACGCCGGAAAAGGCCATTCTTGATCTGTTATATCTGTACCCGTTTTACAACACGGAAGAAGAATTATTGAATCTGCGATTTGACACGGATTTCATGCAGAGCGAACTTGACGGCAAGCGGCTGTCCGAATACACAGAGCGGTTTGAAAGCAAGCGGCTGTCTGAGCGCGTATGCCTTTTGAGGAGGGTCTATGATTGATTTGGACGGGTTGAAGCCCTATTTTCCGAAAGAGATACGGGAGAACAGTATCTATGACAAGTACATTCTGAAGGAGCATATCCAGCTCATGATTTTGGATTTTCTTTCGACTTCGATCTATGTGAAGCCCCTTGTCTTTATCGGCGGCACGAGTTTGCGTCTTGTCAAGGGTATAGACCGTTTCTCAGAGGATCTGGATTTTGACTGCAAGCGTTTTTCCGATACGGAATTTGAAGCGATGACAGACGACGTATTGTTGTTTTTGCGCCGCTGCGGGCTCCGGGCCGAGAGTAAGGACAAACCGAATCCCCGCCTTACGGCATTCAGACGAAATATATATTTCCCGGAATTACTGCACGAAATGGGGCTTTCGGGGCATAAGGAAGAGCGTTTTTTGATCAAAATCGAAGCGCAGGATCAGGGCATCTCTTACAAACCGGTCATGGCAAATATCCGGCGTATGGGTTTTTTCTTCCCGTTTCCGGTGCCGCCGGACAAGACGCTTTGTGCTATGAAGCTATCCGCCTTGCTTTCGCGCGGAAAGGGGCGGGACTTCTATGATACGATGTTTCTGCTCGGGCTGACCGAGCCGGATTATGGCTACCTCGCGGAAAAGGCGAGCGTACATGACAAAGCGGAACTGAAGGCCGCTTTGCTTGATACGTTTGACGAAACGGATATGAAAAGAAGATCGCAAGATTTTGCGCATTTGCGTTTCCGTGAAAGCGGCAGCGATAAAATTCTGCGATTCCGGGAGTTTGTGCAGTCCTTGTGAAGTATTGTTACGAAATTGCTATTCGCGGTTTTGTTATCCGGCATGATTCACTTCCTTCGTAGTTTGAGAAAGATCGTATTCAAGACCTGCCGTATTTGCCGTATTTGCCGATCGATTTGATTTAAGAAGTGGTTTCAAATCTTGCGTATTCTGCC
>JAITNA010000066.1 GCA_031290715.1 Eubacteriales Family XIII. Incertae Sedis bacterium
GGAACATTTGATGTTTGACAATTGCTCCCCGGCGTGGTTGAATAGATAGGTATTCAGAAAAATTTACATTTGTACGTGGTGGGGGCTGAGATCATGGGACGCTGTTTGCGCGGAAAATATTTTTTGATGATCGTTTCGATTGTTTTGATCGCTTCGGTTTTCCTTTGGCTTCCGTTCGGCGGCGCGGCGTTTGCTTTTGCGGGGGAGGGCGCGGACGCGGACGCCGCTGTGACGTACGATAGTTTTCGCGATGTGCCGGGCGTTACACAGGAAGAGGTCAGCGCCGCGGAGCGGATTCTGGGCGGGCGGGATTCTTTTGTCTATGGCATGGTCGAGAGTACCGAGTGCTTCTACCGGGACGACGGCGCGCTCGATGGCTACGCGGTGTTTGTTGCGGACAGGCTCGGCGATTTGTTCGATACGAAATTTGAGGTTCGTACCTATGACCGGGAGGAGCTTATGTCCGGGCTCAAATCGGGAGCGGTGGATTTCACGGGGGATCTCACGCTTTCGGATGAGCGCGAAACGGAGTTCTTCGTGACGGGCGCCATTTCGGAGCGCTCGATCAAATTCGCCATGCTTCGGGATGCCGTTTCCCCGGAGAAAATCGCGGGCTCCCGCCCGGTGAAATACGCGTTTTTGGAGGATTCGCTGACGGCGCAAAAAATGACGCCCTATCTGAAAGACGCGTTCGGTACGGCGTTTTCGGCGGTTCGGGCGGCAAATTCCGCTGAGGCATACGAGTTGCTGAAGGAAGGCGAGATTGATGTATTCTTGGAGGAAAGCAATATCGTAGACAGCTTTCTCGGCCGGGAGGATATACGGGTCGCCAACTTCTTTCCTTTAACATACGAGCGCGTCGCGATCGCAAGCGGCAATCAAGACCTCTCGCCGCTTGTATCTATTATCGGAAAATATTTGGCGAATGGGGGCCGGGAAGAGCTGAATGAATTCTACAGCGCGGGGGCGTTGAACCATCAGCGGGCGGTATTTCTCGCGAGCCTGTCGGCATCCGAGCGGGCGTACCGCGACGCGCACATCGAGAGCGGCGCGGCGATTCTTGTGGGAAAAAGCTCTTTCAACTACCCGATCTGTTTCTACAACGAAAACGAGGGGACGTGGGAGGGGATCGCGGGCGACATCATTGACGAAATGGCGGGGATCACGGGGCTGACGTTTGAATCGGCGCTCGAACCGGGGACGGAATGGCCGGCGCTGCTATCCGCGATGGAGAGCGGGGAGATCGACTTTGTGACCGAACTGCTTCGGACGGACGAGCGCGAGGGGAATTTTTTGTGGACGGACGCGCCTTACAGCACGGACTATTACGCTTTGATTTCCATGGCGGACTATCCGGACATCAACATCAACCAGTTGATGAGCGCGCGCGTCGGGCTGCTGCGCGATACCGCCTACAGTACGATGTTTTCGACTTGGTTTCCGGGCCATGAGCATACGGCGGAATACGAGAATATCGATCAGGCGGTCGCGGCGCTGGAGGCCGGCGAGCTTGATTTGGTCATGACGACGGAAAATCATTTGGTCGGGCAAACGAATTACTTCGGGCATTCCGGGCTCAAAGTGAACATGAAGTTTGACTATCCGTCCGAATCCTCCTTTGGCATGAACCTTGATCATGAGGCGCTGCGCGGCGTGTTGAGCAAGGCGCAGGCTTTGATCGATACCGCCGCGGTCACAGACTACTGGACGCATCGCGTCTTTGACTATGAGAGCCGCATCGCGAAAAATCAGACGCGGTATCTGACGTGGGTTTCCGTGCTTTTCGCGGTGGTCATGGCGCTGCTCGGCATCCTGCTCTTCTTGCGGCGGAATGAAAAGAAGCTTCTTGAAAAGGTCGTGCAGGAACGGACTATCGAGCTCGCGGAACAAAGGGAAACGGCTGAAAGCGCGTCCGAAGCCAAGAGCCATTTTCTGGCGAATATGAGCCACGAGATGAGGACGCCGCTGAACGCGATCATCGGGCTCAGCGAGTTGACGCTCTGGGCCGATCACATCGCGGGCGAGGAGCGGGAAAATCTGCAAAAGGTCCACCGGGCGGGGACGACGCTGCTCGGAATCATCAACGACATTTTGGATATCTCAAAGGTGGAGTCGGGAAAATTTGAATTGGTCCCCGTCGAGTACGACATCGCCAGTGTCATCAACGATACGGTCACGCTCAATATTATGCGCATTGAGGAGAAGCCGATCGTTTTCAATCTGCATATCGATGGGACGCTGACGCACAGGATGTTCGGGGATGAATTGCGCCTCAAACAGATTTTTAATAATCTCCTTTCAAACGCGTTCAAATATACAAAAGAGGGCGCTGTTGACTGGAGCCTGTCGACGGAAAGGGACGGCGGCGGCGTGTGGCTGACTTCTTCCGTCAGGGATACGGGGATCGGAATCAAGCCGGAGAACCTGAGCAAGATTTTTTCCGATTACAATCAGGTGGACACGCAGGCAAACCGAAAGATAGAGGGGACGGGGCTTGGGCTGTCGCTGACAAAACGCATGGTCGAAATGATGGGCGGGACCATCGATGTCGAAAGCGAATACGGCCGGGGTACCGCGTTCACGATCAGGATCAGGCAGGGCTTTGTATCCGACGCCGCCATCGGGGAAGAAACGGCGGCGCATTTAATGGACTTTAATTATTCCGAAAAAAAGCGGGATTTCCACTCTAAATTGACACGCCTGCAACTGCCGTATGCGCGGGTCTTGATTGTGGACGATGTGGCGACCAATCTGGATGTGGCCAAGGGGCTGCTAAGGCCTTACGGGCTGCAATCGGATCAAGTGATGAGCGGGCAGGCGGCGATCGGCCTGATCCGCAAAGGAGAGGTGAAATACAACGCGATATTCATGGATCATATGATGCCGGGCATGGATGGAATCGAAGCCGCGCGGGTGATCCGGGAAGAGATCGGAACGGATTACGCAAAAAATATACCGATCGTCGCACTGACGGCGAACGCGATCATCGGGAGCGAGGAGATGTTTCTGGAGCATGGTTTCAACGCGTTCATTTCCAAGCCCATCGACATCATGCAGTTGGACAGCGTGCTCAGGCGGTGGGTCCGGGACAAGGAACTCGAGGAGGAATGGATCCGGCGGCAAAGCGCGATGGGCGTACCCGGCGGCATCGACCGGCGGGAGGAATCGGAAAGGCGCAGGACGGCGGATCGGCGCAAGGGGGCCGACAGGCGGGAAAGCGCGGCGTGGTCGGCAGAGGGGATCGATCTGCAAAAAGGGATCGAGCGTTTCGGCGGGGATGAGGAATCGTTTTTGGAGGTTCTGCGGTCCTACTGCAAAAATACGCCGGATTTGCTCGATGGAATCCGCGAGGTCCCCGAATCGGAAGCGGGGCTTGGGGAATACGCGATCACGGTCCACGGTATCAAGGGGAGCAGCTACAGCATTTGCGCCGACGCGGTCGGAAAGAAAGCCGAGGAACTGGAGCGCGCGGCGAAGGCGTCGGACGATGTTTACGTGCGGGGGCGCAACGCGGCGTTTCTTGCGGCGGCCGAAAAACTGATTGCCGGCTTGCGGCGTTTTTTGGACGATATCGACGCCGATCAGGATCAGCAAAAGCCGGTGAAAGACAAGCCGGATCCGGACATCCTGCTTCGGCTGAAGGCTGCGTGCGAGGCCTATGATATGGACGGGGTCGACGCGGCGGTCGAAGCATTGGACGCCTGTGTCTACACGTCGGAGCCGGGCCTTGCCGAGGAGCTCAAAGATCATGTAATCGTGATGGAGTTTGACGCGATTGCGGAGAGGGTCAGGGGGATGTTGTGAAGCGTTCTGTAAAGCCGAAATTTGCGCTTTAAGAACCGCCGCTTCTTTTTCAAGGGCTTTTCTTTGTTCGTGTCTACCGTGGCACTCTACGGCTGACAATGGGCAAGCAAGTCTGAGCAGTTACGAATATTTATTATTATTGGGGTGTAATTTGGGGTATAATTCTCTTTGATGAGATAAGGAGAATGAGATCAGAAACAGCAGTGTGAAATTTAAGATCACCGCCTCCGCGATTCTGTGCTTTGCCCTTGGCATGGTGTTGATTTTGGGTACGCTTTTTTTCAATTTGAGAAGCGTTTTTACGGATGCGACGCAGGAGATGTTCCGCGAGAAGGGCGAGCATTACGCCAATGTGATTCAGGATCAGCTTTCGTCGCCGGTTTCTTTTCTTTCCGGGGTGACGAGCGTTTTTGAATCGTGGATCGAACAGGGCGAGGGAAACCGGGCCGCCCTTCAAAAGGAATTGTTTCACGCTTTCGAGGAGTATCCGCAGTCCGAGGGCACCGCGTTCATGCTGGAGCCGAATGTGTTTGACGGGCGCGACGCAGAGTTCGCGAATACACAATACGGCACCGAACGTTCCGGCCGCATCTCCTATTATTATTACAGAGATGAAACGGGCCAAACAAAATGGCAGCCGAAAACAGAAGAGGACGATCTGGAATTTGTGCAGCCTTACTACGTTGACGCGGCGGAGAAGAAATCGCCCACCTATTCCGAGCCCTATCTTTACACGGTCGACGGGCATACAAAATACATGGTGACGGCGTCGTATCCGCTCCTCAGCGAAGAGGGGGCGGTGCTCGGCGTCATGACGGTCGATCTGTATTTGGACAGCATTCACAAAATCCTTTCCAAGGTGCAGATTTATGAAACGGGGTATATCGTCGCGGTCAGCGGCGGGGGGAAAATCCTCTACTGCCCGGATCTGACGGCCGTCGGGGAGGACGCCGCGGCGCTTGGGTATGACTATCCCCGCCCGGCCGGACAAGGGGAGGCTGTCTATTCCGAAACGCGCTCTGCGGTCAACGGCAAGAAAAGTATGGCGACGACGGTCAGCATAGATTTGGGCATTCCGGGCGGCGCGTATTATGTCAGTATCGTTGTTCCAAACAATGAGGCCAATGCTGTCTATATCAGGATTTTGCTGATTATGGCCGCCATTTTTATTGCGGTCGGCATTCTGATCACGCTGACGCTCTCCCGGCGTACGACGATCATCCTGCGGCCCCTTTCGGTCATGACCGGCCTCATCCGGCATTTCGGGGAAACGGGAAGCCTGACTTATACAAGCAGCGAATGGGCGCGTACGCATGCCGCCGCGACGGTTCAGGATGATATCGGTAAATCGCTCCAATTATTATTGAATATGTTCGGACGTCTTGTGTATTATGAAAGCGCGATGAAAGCTGTTGCGGCCAGAGATGTATCGCAGGAGATCAATGTGCTCGGCGAAGAGGATACCATTGGGATTTCTTTGCACCGGATGATTGAAAATCTGAATGATATGCTTTTTGAACTCAGCGATACGTCGGGGCGCATTGAATCCCTCGCGGGGCAGGTTTCGCAGGGCGCGGGCCTTCTCACGGAGGGCGCGTCGGATCAATCTTTGAGCGTTGAAAATCTGAAGGAAGCCGTGCAGTCTGTGCTGAACCAAGCCGCTGAAAACGTGCGCAATGCGGAGGAGGTCATCGCTTTCACGGAGGACGCCGCCCAAAAAATGGCGACCAGTATCGAGCATATGGAAAATCTCAGCCGTTCCATGACGGAAATCATGGAAGCCGCGGGCGATATTTCGAGTGTCATCAAGGCGGTCGACGATATTGCTTTTCAGACGAATATTCTCGCGCTCAACGCGGCGGTCGAAGCGGCAAGGGCCGGTCAAGCCGGACGCGGTTTCGCGGTGGTTGCGGACGAGGTGCGCGCGCTTGCGGGCAAGTCCGCGGAGGCCGCGCACATGACAGAGGGACTGGTTTCAAACAGTCTTGAAATCATTCGGGAGGGCAACAGGCTGGCGGCGCTCACAAGCGAAAATATCAGCGAAACGAGTCAAAAAAGCATCCGGATCATGGAGCGGATCAAGGACGTTACGCTCGTTTCCCGAAAGCAGCAGGAATCCATTGCGATGATCAACGACGATATTGAAGGGATTTCCGCGATTATTTCCCAAAACGCCCGGAGCGCGCACACTTCCGTCGACCAGAGCAAAATCCTTACAAAACAGGCGTCGAGCCTTTCCGGAATGATCGCTCAATTCAGATTGAAACCTCCGAAGGCGTAGAAGCGCGACACGCAGTTCGGGTCATTTGGGTTTGTGATTTGCGGTAATAAGTTTGATGTAATAATGAGGTAATAATCATATGAGGAAGATGATAAAAGATGATTATCCGACGCGCGGCGAGGTGTTGTCGCGTTTGTTCGAGAAATGGCGGGCGCCGGTTTGTACGGAGCGCGTGCGCACGGAGGA
>JAITNA010000117.1 GCA_031290715.1 Eubacteriales Family XIII. Incertae Sedis bacterium
AAGCCATGCACGAAAAAAATATGCTCCGCTGCCTCATGAACGACGATTTGTTGATAGATGTCATCAAGGGTGACGTAATGGAAGTGCAATAAACTATGAAATTTCCGTGGGGATGGCCCGCAATAAGGGATCGTTTTTGACGCGTGGGCTGCATTATAGTAATATATGGACTGGAAATATTGGGAGAAGCTATTTTGAAAACAGCCGCGGATATCCTGAAAGAGTACTTTGGTTATGATCGTTTCCGGGAAGGGCAGGAAGCGATTATTCAGGCGATTCTTGACGGGCGGGACGCTCTGGGCGTCATGCCGACGGGGGCGGGGAAGTCTGTTTGTTATCAAATACCGGCCTTGCTGAAAGAGGGGATGGTCATTGTCATCTCCCCGCTCATTTCCTTGATGAAAGATCAGGTGCAGGGTCTGGAGCAAGCGGGAATCGCGGCGGCGTGTATCAACAGCGCGATGGGTTTCGGCGAATATGAGGCCGCGCTCGCGCGGGCGGCGGCCGGCGGCACGGATATCCTCTACGCCGCGCCCGAACGTTTGGACAACCCGGAGTTTTCGGAGCTCACGCGCGGGCTGAAGGTGTCGATGGTCACGGTCGACGAAGCGCATTGCGTATCCCAGTGGGGTCAGGATTTCCGGCCTTCCTATTTGAAGATTGCGGACTTCATCGCCGCGTTTGAAAACCGGCCCGCGGTGTCGGCGTTCACGGCGACGGCGACGGCAAAGGTTCGCGAGGATATTGTGAAGCGCCTTGGGCTGCGCGATCCGTATGTCTGTGTGACGGGATTCAACCGCGAAAACCTGTTTTTTGAAGTGCGAAAACCGGCGGACAAGAAGCGGGAATTGCTCTCGATCGTGCGGGAGCGCGCGGACCGTTACGGCATCGTCTATTGTTCCACGCGCAAGGCGGTGGAAGAGGTTTGCGACGCCTTGCGGCAGTCCGGCTATGGCGCGACACGCTATCACGCCGGGCTCGGCGACGCGGAACGCCGGGCGAATCAGGACGATTTCCGCTTTGACCGCAGGATGGTCATGGTGGCGACGAACGCTTTCGGCATGGGGATAGACAAGTCCAACGTCGGCTATGTGGTTCATTACAATATGCCGAAAAATTTGGAAAGCTACTATCAGGAGGCGGGCCGAGCCGGGCGTGACGGAAGCCCCGCGGACGCCATTTTGCTGTACGCCCCCGGGGATGTGCAAACAAATAAATTTCTCATTGAAAAGAGTACGGAGTTCAACGAAGAGCTGACGGCCGCGCAGCGCGGCGCCCTGATCGACAAGGATTTGGCGCTGCTGCGCGAGATGACTTTCTACGCTTTTACGACCGAATGTCTGCGCGGGTACATCCTCAAATACTTCGGCGAACGGACGGATTTGTTTTGCGGAAACTGCGGCAATTGCCTGACGACCTTTGAAGAGATCGATATGACGATCGACGCGCAAAAGGTCGTGTCCTGCGTCTATCGGATCAACGAACGCGGCTGGCCTTACGGGAAGAATATGATCGCGGACGTGCTGAAAGGGAGTGACAATGAAAAGATTCGCCGCGCGGGATTTGACGGGCTGTCCACCTATGGCATTATGAAAGAAACGCCGAAACGCCGGATCATCGATATGATCGATTACCTGGGGCGCGAGGGGTATTTGGATGTGAGCGAGGAACAATATCCGGTGGTGCGGCTTGCCGAAAGATCGAAAGAAATCACGAAAGAGCGCAGACAGATCATCGTCAGGATGCCGCGGCATATTGAGAAAAGCCCGGCGCCCGCAAAGAAAGGGAGAAAAGGGGGCCTTGCGAATCCGGAAGCGGCGTCTTTCTCGGGCCCGGCCTCCGAAAGCCTGTTTCAGAAACTTCGCGATCTCCGGCGCGGCTTTGCGGATGAAGCCGGCGTCCCCGCCTTTGTCATATTCACCGACGCGGCCCTGCGGGATATGTGCCGCCGCCGGCCCGCCGGCGAGGAGGAGTTTCTCGCGGTTTCCGGCGTCGGGGCGCAAAAGCTGTCGCGATACGGCGCCGAGTTCATCGCGGCGATACGGGAATTTTCAGAGAACGAAGAGGGATAAACGCGTCTGTACCACTGTCATTTCCCCATCTCAATATGTTCAAAATGTATAAATATCGCAATAATTGTGGTTATTATTCATATATAACATTGACACGGGGCTTTCGTTTGTGTATATTGAGTATCGAGAATATTATCGTGTGCACGGGCATATGGGAGGAAAACGGAATTGGAATCAAAAGTAATCAGCGTGGGTCAAATCTACAAAAACAACTTCAAAGCGGACAAGCCGGTGCTTCTTTTCAAGGAGCGGCGGCTCACTTACGCGGAGCTTGACGACAAGGTCGTCGCGTTCGCGAATCTGCTGCGGGACAAGGGCGTCGCGCGGGGCGATAAGGTCGTCCTCGACGCGGGCAATTCCCCGGAATTTCTCTGCGTCTACCTCGGCGTCGTGCGCAACGCTGCCGTGATTGTGCCGGTCAACCCGATGCTCACGTTCAGCGAGATACAGTTCATCGCGGCCGACTCGGATGCCAAATACATCGTGATCCAGGAGGGGATTCTGCAGAAGCTCGGCCTCACCGCGGCAACGCTCGGCGAAGCCCTCGGGATCGAAGTGATCGTGATAGACGAAGCGCTCTTGGAAGAAGCCGGCCGCGCCGCGCGGGACGACTTCGATCTCATCACGGACGACGGCGAGATATCCACCTTCCTCTACACCTCAGGGACGACTGGGCAGCCGAAAGCGGCCATGCTCACGCACAGCAATCTCGTTACAAATGCGTGGCAATGCTCGGTGGCGCTTGAAACGGAGGAGAACGATATCTTCATGTGCGTCCTGCCGATGTTCCACGTTTTTGCGTTCACGGCTTGTATCCTGCTCCCGCTTTTCATCGGCGGCACGACCGATATCGTGGAAGCGTTTCAGCCGAAAGTGGTCGTCGGAGACCTCATCGAAAAGGACATCACGGTTTTCATGGGCGTGCCGGCCATGTACATGGTCCTCATCGAAGCGGGCCGGAACGACATCCATTTTCCGAAGCTTCGCCTTGCGATTTCCGGCGGCGCGGCACTGCCGGTCGAGGTTTACAATCAGGCCAAGGAAAACATCAACCTGCCGATTATCGAGGGCTATGGCCTGACCGAATCGTCGCCGGGCTCTGTGTTCAACCCGCCTTCGGGCGTCCAGAAGCCGGGCTCGATCGGCCTGCCCCTGCCGGAAGTCACGCTGATTATCGGCGGCGAAAACGACGAAGAACTGCCTGCCGGCGAGGTCGGAGAGCTGCTCATGCGCGGCCCGCACATCATGGCCGGCTACTACAAGCGCCCCGCGGACACGGACGAAACGCTGCGGAACGGGTGGCTGCACACGGGGGATTTGGCGAAAAAAGACGAGGATGGCTACGTCTATATCGTGGACCGAAAAAAGGACATGATTATTGTGGCGGGGCTCAACGTCTATCCGCGCGAGGTGGAAGAAGCGCTTTACAAGCACCCGAAGATCAAAGACGCGGCCGTGATCGGCGTGCCGGACAAACTGCGCGGGGAAACCGTCGTCGCGTACATCGTGCTGAAAGACGGCGAAGAAGCCCATCACAAGGAAATCCTGCGCTGGCTCAAGGAGCGGCTCGCGGCATACAAGCTCCCAAGGCGCATTGAAATCCGAGAGGACCTGCCGAGAAACAGCACAGGAAAGATCCTCAAGCGATTGCTGCGGGAGGAGTGAGGCGGGCGCGTCCATTTTTGTCCGAAATCAGGCTGTGATATCTATTTCAATATTCTGCGCCGCCCGTTTTCGCCAAAGACCAAAATCAACTCGTGCGTACCGAGATCAAAATTGATGGCCTTTTTTTGCTTTCTCTGCGAGGTTTTCATGCAACGATATTCAATTTCCTGTAATAGACACGCTTCCTGAAAAAATATTTTTTTATTTTGTTGTCCGGACAACGGACAATCTCTTTTTTTTGTGGTATACTCCATAAGTGTGTTGAAAAAAAAGTACGATACTGGGGATGGGAGATGCCGTTGAAAACACTTTTGAATGAATACGATTCGCGGGGGGAGATACGGAGGAAGCGCGAAAGCCGTCCCACTGCTTCGGGATGGAAGCGCGAGAGCCGGCTCCCTGCTTTCGGGGCGATTTTGGGTGGGCGTTGCGTTTCTATAAATTCCCATATGGGGGGGGGATTTCCATTAATAGATTCGCCGGATTTTTCTTCGCGGGATTCACAGCGTAGCCTTTTTTCGGGATTACTTCTTCAAAATACAACAAAATATGACCGGATTTGCGAGCGGGTTTGTCCCTGTTCGCTTTTTCTTTGTCATTCTGTACCACTGTCAGCCGTAGCTTGCACTGCGGCTGAAGCCGCGCAAGCTTGGCAGACGTGGTACGACGGAGCTGAAGCTCCTGTACCACTGTCATTCCCGCGAATGCGGGAATCCAGGGTATGGC
>JAITNA010000137.1 GCA_031290715.1 Eubacteriales Family XIII. Incertae Sedis bacterium
TATATACCCAAATCGGCGCGAACGTGATACAATCCTTTCATGAAAACCACGATCTTTTTTCCTATCGAAAATATCACCGCGGAGGCAGATGAGGGCGGCAATCTGCTCGACGTGATCCGCGCGCGCGGCCTGCCGATCGAAGCGCTCTGCAGCGGCCGCGGCACGTGCGGAAAGTGCGGGGTCCTCGTGAACGGCGAGGAAGCCTTGGCCTGCCGCACGAAAACGCGCCCCGGCATGGAGGTGCGTATCCTCTCGCCGCCGGAAAAGATGGAAATCCTCACGGACAGCGGAGCGGCCGCAGACGATGAACCGATAATAACAGAAACGCCTGCGGGCGCGGCTGCCTTTGCGATCGACATCGGCACGACGACGGTGGTGATCAAGGCCGTCCGCGCGCAGAGCGGGCGCGAGCTTTCGGTACGCGCTTTCACAAATCCGCAGCGTGCGTACGGCGCGGACGTACTTTCGCGAATCAACCATTCGATGGACGACGCGTCCGTACTGTCAAATCTCATCACAGACGCGGTGGGTGCGGCGATCAAGGACATCCTGCTCCGGACGCCGGTCGATCCCGCTTCCGTGACCAAGGTCGTGATCGCGGGCAATACAACCATGAGCTACATCCTGCTGAATCTGCGCTGCCGCTCCCTGGGGCTTGCGCCGTTTCAGCCGGAGTTCGCGCTATCGCCGCGGTATACTTACCGCGAAGTATTCGGGAGCGAAGCGCTCGCTTGCCCCGTGTTTGTATACCCGTATATTTCCGCTTTTGTAGGCGGCGACATCGTGTCGGGCCTCGTCAACATCGAGCGGCACAGAACACAGGGGGGCGCAACACAGGGGGACGGTTCATCCGCAACACAAGGGGACGGTTCATCCGTGTTGGACAACACGGATGAACCGTCCCCTTGTGTTTCCTATATGCTTGTTGATATGGGGACGAACGGGGAGATCGTATATCGGAAGGGCGAGCGGGTTTTGGCGACGAGTACGGCGGCGGGGCCCGCGCTGGAGGGCGGCAATATTTCCTGCGGCATGAGCGGCGTCGAGGGCGCGATATACGCTGTTCGTTTTGAGGATGGCGCGTTTGCCTGTGAAACGATCGGCGGCGTTCCGGCGAAGGGCGTCTGCGGGTCGGGTGTGATCGACCTCATGGCGAAGCTGCTCGCGGTCGGGCTGATCGAAGCGACGGGCGCGTTGGCCGATAAGGATGTCAGGGAAATCACCGTCGCCCCGGCCGCGGACGGACGGGCGGCAGTCGTATTCACGCAGAAGGACGTCCGCGAGTTTCAGCTTGCGAAAGGCGCGATCCGCGCGGGCATCGATATCCTGATCAAGGAGATGGGCGGCCCGCCGGACGTTCTTTATCTCGCGGGGGGATTCGGGCAAAATATCAGTATCGAAAGCGCGCTTGATGTCGGGCTTTTGCCGGAGGCCGTGCGGGGCCGAGTGGAATTTGCCGGGAATACGTCCCTCGGCGGCTGCGAGGACGCGCGGGCGGGCGAGGGCTTACCGCGGGAAGCGGCGGACATGATCGCGCGCGCGGAGGAGATCAATCTGGCGGCGCATAAGGACTTCAACAATACATTCATGGAAAGTATGATGTTTTGACGACGATTTGTTTTTGTTATTGAAATCGCAGGGAGAGGAGCGGTATATGGCGAACAACGGGGAAAATTTGATAGAGGGGATTCGCGGCTTGCCGCTTGTCAATCAGGCTGATTTTTTTGACCTTGGAATCCTGACGTTTGAGGATGAAATTCGCGGAATGTGCGAGCGCAATACCTGCGGGCGGTACGGCAGGGCATGGAACTGCCCGCCTGTGTGCGGGACGGTGAAAGAACTCGAAGCCGTCTGCCGCGGTTATTCCATGGGTATTTTCCTCGATACGATCAAGCAGCTGAAAGATTCGTTCGACTGGCAGGGGATGATGGACGGCGGCAGGGATTTGTGCGATGTGCTGCTTGAGGTTGACGGCCTTGCGAAAGCGGCGGGCATGGAGGGCTATCGCATCTTCGGCGCGGGCGGGTGCAACGCTTGCAAGGCCTGTTCCTATCCGGATACGCCGTGCCGCCATCCCGACAAGCTTTTTACGCCGATCGAAGCTTGCGGTATCAACGTCATGGAAACGGCAAAAAAGTCGGGGTTCAAGTACATCAACGGGCAGAATACCGTTACCTACTTCGGCATGATCCTGTTCAATGAATGATCGGATCCCCATCGTCATCGGGGTGACGGGGCACCGGAATATCCCCGCGGAATATACCGCCGCGCTGTATGAAAAAGCCCGGGCGTTTTTGGATGGGCTCAGGCGCCGTTACCCTCATACGGAGATCATCGTGCTGTCGGCTTTGGCCATCGGCGCGGATACGATTTGCGCGCGGGCGGCGCTTGACAGCGGCTGTACCCTGATCGCTCCGCTGCCGATGGGAAAAAAAGCATACCGAACGGATTTCTTGGCCGGGGACGAGGCTGTTTTTGAGCGGCTTTGCGGGGCGGCGAAATACTGCTTTGCCGTCACATCGGAAACGGCGGCGGCCCCGAGGTCCTCTTATTATCGAGAATCCGGGAAATATATCAAGGAGCACAGCCATTTGCTTCTCGCCCTGTGGGACGGCGACGGGCGCGAGGTCAGGGACGGCGGTACGTCCGACATCGTACGCATGGCGGCCCGCGGGGATCCTGCCGAACAGGCTGTTCCGCTGCGCGAGTCGGAGAAAATCCCGGTGTTTCATATCGTCACGCCGAAAGCGGGGAAGCCTTTGCCCGACGAGCCGCTTTCCGCGTTCTTCATCCCGGCGGGCGGCGCGGCGCAGCCCTGCGATACGTTCCCGGCGGTCGGCTTCTTCGAGGATGCGGAGCAATTCAATACTGACGTTATCGCAAATAAGGCGCTGATCCGCGGCGGGGCGAAGGCGTCGCTCGCGGCTTGTCTGAACGGGGAAACGCTGCCCGGCCCGCCGGAGCGCTTCGGGGATTTGCCCGGCGTATTCGCGGCGGCCGATGTGTTGGCAAATATCTGCCGCCGGAAGCGAAACGGGGCCGTCCGCAATCTGTCGCTCATCGCGCTTTTTCTCGTATTCTTCTTTCTCGTCTACGCGGAAGCGTCGGTCTATCTCTCCTTGGCGCTGTACGCCCTGCTTTTGATACCCGCCTTTCTCATTCACAGGGGTTCAAAAAAAGGAAAATGGCACGAGCGGTATATGCTGTACCGAACGCTTGCGGAAACGCTGCGCGTCCAATTGTACCTTCGGATTGCGGGGGACGAGAATCGGGTTAGGATCGCCGAATGGCGGCGGGAGCGGGCGCTCGATTTTGTGCAGGGCGCGGTACTGCCATTTTTGATCCCGCCTTTTCACGCGGAGGGCGGCCCGGAAATTGCCGAGCGCTGTTGGGTGGAAGGGCAATTGCGCTATCATCTCCGGTCGAAGCAGGGAAAAGGGCGCAGCCATCTCACCCATGAAAGCGCGGCCCGCTTTCTGATGTTCGCGGCGATTGTCTTTTGCGCCGCCGCGCTGTTTTACGAAGGGCTTTTTCCGCGTGAAATGGAAGAGGTCCTCGCGAACCTGTCCTTCATCCCCATTTCGCCTGCGGCCATGCTCACGCTCAGCGATTTGTTCAAACTCGCCCTCGGGCTCCTCTTTGCGGGGGCCGCTTTTCTGTCGAATTACTACGGGAAGCTGTCGCTCCCGGAGCAAATCGCAAACGACGAAAAGATGGA
>JAITNA010000154.1 GCA_031290715.1 Eubacteriales Family XIII. Incertae Sedis bacterium
ATGTTGTCATTCTTGGGGCCGCCGCTTGCGGTGGATCCCGAGAATCCAGAGATAAATATGTCACTGGATTCCCGCATTCGCGGGAATGACAAGGTTTTGCCGCACCACTGAATAGACACGACTTATTTGCCGAATTTCGGCCGAATTTCGGCGGTGTTATCCGCGGAGTTCTAACAGCTTGGTTTTCAGTTCTCCTTCGATGCGTGTGAGCTCCTGCTCGGCTTCGGCGCGTTTTTGGCGTCCTTCGGTCTGGATGCGGACGACCTCGTCGAGGGAATCAATGAGGTTGCGGTTCGTTACCTGCAGGGTTTCGATGTCCACGAGGCCGCGTTCGCTTTCCTTGGCGGTCGCGATCGTCGCCGTTTTGAGCGCTTCGCTGTTTTTCTTCAGAAGTTCGTTCGTCATATCCGTGACCTGACGCTGCGCCGCGGCAGCCTGATTGGAATGCTCGACGCCGAGCGCCAGTACCATCTGGCTCTTCCAGAGCGGAATGGTGTTGACGATGGTAGACTGAATCTTTTCGCTCATAAGGGTGTCGTTGTTTTGGATGAGCCGAATCTGCGGCGCCATCTGGATCGAGATCGTGCGCGTGAGCTCCAGATCGTAAATCTTCTTGGAAAAGCGGTCGCACTGGTTCGCCAGATCGTTCGCCGCCTGCGCGTCCTCGGGAAGTCCGCTGACCTGTGCCTTTTCTTTCAGCGCGGGCAGATCGTTTGCTTCGACCTCTTTCAGCTTTTTCTTGCCGGCGAGGATATACATCGTGATCTCTTTGAAATAAATGAGATTTTGGTCATACATCTTGTCGAGCATCGCGACGTCTTTCAGAAGCGTGATCTGATGGTGTTCGAGCGCGTGGGAGATATTTTCGACGTTCTTTTCGGTCGAGGTATACCGGGCTTTCAGTTCCGTCACCTTGTTGGAGCCTTTCTTGAACAAGCCGAGGAAACCGCCGCCTTTTTCCTCATGGACGTCAAAGCTCCTCAATTGCGTAACAAGGCTCGAAAGCATTCCGCCGATTTCGCCCATATCCTTGGAGCGTACGCCGTCTAAGGCTTTCTCGGAGAAGGAACCCATCTTGCTTTGCGCGCCGGAGCCGTATTGCAGGATGATGGCAGAGTTGTGAATGTCGATCTGCTGCGCGAAATCGTCAACCTGCTTCTGCTCCGCGGGCGACAGCGGCGCGTTCTCCGTGATCGCTTCCGAGTATTCCTTGACCGGCAGGGACGGCGCCGCCGGCGCGTCCTCGGACAAGCTCCCGAGCGTCAAAACCGGAGCCGTGTCCGGCTCCAGTGTGAGAACAGGTTCTGCTTGGATGTTTTGGGTTTCGTCACTCATGTTTTTTCTCCTTTTTCCTGATCAGCGATAAATTCAAACGGTTTGCCCGTCAGACCTTCCTGTTCGAGCATTTGTTTTAAAACCTCCGCGTCCGTCGTGATGTCTAAGGTATCTTCGTGAAAGAGGCTTTCAAGAAAATTGCCGAACGCGACATCGACCGTTTCGAGCGCGTTTTCGATCTCGGCTTTGGCCTTGACGACATTCTCCGGCTGATATTCCATGATGTCGTATTGGCAGTATCTTTCAACGAGTTTGAGCGTCGTCGGCAGGTGATAGTTCATAAGCCGGCGCGTTTCGGGGATTTTGCCGGGGTGTTTTTCGATATGATCGAAGATGCGCTTCGTCGTACGTTCGAGTTTGGAGAGCTTGCTTGAAATCTCTTCGCCGGGAAGGACGACGTTGGCGGCGCGGATTTTGTCGAGAATCGCGTATCCCTCGACGCGGAAAGCTTCGAGCGTCGCGGTTTCGGGATCGGAGAGCCGGCTTTGCCGCGCGGCTTCTTCCGTTTCCTTTTCCTTGCGCAGCCGTTCGCATTCCAAGTATTGCCGGTACGTTTCCCGGCCGCGCATGATGGCTTTCTCGCCGTGGTCCATGTACAGATCAAAATGCAGCCGCCACTCGAGGGCATGGCGCATATCCTGACGAACCTGTTTCGGGGAGATGCCGGTCTGCGCTGTGATGTCCTCGATGTTGAGCACCGTTCTCCGCATGTCGAAAAGAGCGGAATAGCGCCCCAGTCTGGCGATGGCCCCCCGGCGTTTTGCCCCGGCGTTCATGAAGAACGCCGACACGACGAAAGCCGCCGCAAAGGGAATAAGGAGCGACAGAAATACCCTGTCGGCCGCGGCGAAGGGAATGACGAGAAATAGGATGGTGCATATAATTGCCGCAACGCCGAAGCCCACCATACCGATGATGCCAAGCACAAACCGTACCATTCCGGATGAATTCTTCAAGGTGTAACCCCTTTCTTTCAGCACGCCCCGCCAAAACCGAAGCAGTGGCAGGCATCGTCCCTATGAGTGTTATTATACCGCAATTATACCGCAAGGGGTGAACTGCGTTTAATAAATTCGATAAAAAGCGCATTAAAAGACGATTAATATGGCGGCGGAGTGTGATATAGTACTTAAAAACCGGTTGTGGTATCATCGGAGAGTGTGACGCGAAGGGAGATGGTCGGGTGTCCAAACGAATTTCATTTTGTGCCGTGATCTTTTGTCTGGCAATCGGCGTCAGCGCCTGTGCTCCTGCCGCCACCGACACGGAAGGCGGCGAAACGGCAGACGCGGCGGGGGATTATCCATATTACAGCGGCGCGGGGCAATTGACGGGGAAAGCGGACCTCATTTTCACGGGTACGGTTTCGGATGTTGGATATGAGGACTTAGATGTGAGTTCGGGATTGGACGCTTCGATGCCGTATACGATTTATGATATTCAAATCGAAGAGGTGTACAAAGGCGCCGCCGAGGGGAAGTCGATCAAAATCAAACAGCTTGGCGGCGGCGCCGACGGCGCGGGCCCGCGTTCTGAAGTGCGTACCGTCATATCGGAGGAAATCGCAGACATTGAAAGGGGACACGCCTATCTTTTCCTTGTCGAAACGTACGAAAACGTGTATCCGAGTTTGCTGAATCCCACGCAGGGCTGTTTTGACTTGGAAAACTCCGAAACGGAAAAGCAGGATGGAATCTCCCGCAAGGATATAATGGAAGCATTGAATATATAATAAGGATGGTATGGCGATGTCGGATCGATTGATGGTGAAATTTCGGCTTGAGGATGGGCGTGAGATTGTCACGGCCGCGGCTGTAGGCGAGAATTTGCTTGCGGCGGCGCGGCGCGGCGGCGTTCCGATCGACGCGCCTTGCGCGGGCAACGGGACCTGCGGCAAATGCCGGGTTCGCATAGCGTCCGGCGCCTTGGCGGGGGAGCGGAGCAAACATATTTCAGAACGGGAGTACGCGGAGGGCTTCCGTCTGGCCTGCCAAAGCGAGGTCACGGAGGATGTCACGGTAGAGATTCCCGTGTCCGCTTTTGCCTATCAGAATCAGATTCGCGTTGCGGATTTTTCTTCGGCGCGCGCGCAGGAATCTTTCGCGGCGATGAAAAGGGCGGCGACGGGCGCCAAATACCGGGGCGGGGAAATCTTTTCGGATATCGCCGTCGTTCTTGAGCCGCCTACGCTCGACGATCCGATGGCGGACCGGGAGCGGCTTGTCCGCGCGGTTTCAGGCAGCATCGGCGCGGCGGAGGAACATATCCTGATCTCCATGCCGGCCTTGCGGAAGCTGCCGCTCGTGCTTCGCGGCGGTGGGTTTGCCGTTCATGTCCTGCTTCGCAAGGAGGCCCGGTGGGACGGGGATGATGATTATTTGATTTTTGACGTCACGGAGGATACGCCCGTGCAGGCAGGGCTTGCGATCGACATTGGGACGACGACGGTTTCGGCGGCTTTGATCGACCTGAAAACAAAGGAATTTCTGGCGACGGGCTCGGCGGGCAACGCGCAGATACGTTACGGCGCGGACGTGATCGCCAGACTGATTGAAAGCGCGAAGCCGAAAGGCGCGGAAAGGCTGCGGGAGGCCTTGGCCAAGGAGTGTATCGCGCCGCTCGTGAAAACGCTCTGCGAAACGGCGGGGATCGCGGCGGAGCAGATATGCCGCGCGGCTGCGGCGGGCAATACGACGATGCTGCATCTCTTTCTCGGCGTCTACGGCAACTTCCTGCGCATGGAGCCCTATGTGCCCGCCTTTTTTGATTTGCCGCGCATTCGGGGATCGGAAGCGGATATCGGCATCCACCCGGACGCGGAGGTGCTTTTGGCGCCGTGTATCGGCAGCTATGTAGGCGGCGACATTACAGCCGGCGTTTTTGCGGCGGGGATCGCGCGAAACGAAACGTTTTCCCTCTTTATCGACCTTGGCACGAACGGCGAGCTTGTTTTCGGCAACAGCGATTTCCTTATGGCCTGCGCTTGTTCGGCGGGGCCCGCGTTTGAGGGCGGGGAGATTTCCTGCGGCATGCGGGCGACGGACGGCGCCATTACAAGCTGCGCGATCGACGCGGAAACGATGGAGCCTTCGTACACCGTGATCGGGGAGGAGGGGCAAAAACCCGCGGGGCTATGCGGCAGCGGGCTCATCGACCTGATCGGGGAATTGTTCCGCTGCGGCGTCGTCAACGCGAAAGGCAAATTCATTCGGGAGGGCGCGCGCGTGGATACGGACGAGTGGGGGCTGACGCGGTATACGGTCGCCGCGCCGGAGGAGTCTTTGACCGGCAGAAGTATCTGCATCAATGACGCGGACATCGACAACTTCATCCGCGCCAAGGCGTCGATCTTTTCCGCGATCATCACGATGCTGCGCAGCGTCGATATGGATCCGGATGTCGTCACAGACATCTATCTGGCGGGAGGAATCGGCAGCGGGATCAACATCGAGCAAGCGATTGGCATCGGCATGCTTCCGAATCTTGACCCGTCGCGCTTCCATTATATCGGCAATACCTCGCTTTCGGGCGCCTATGCCATGTTGGTGTCGGACTTGGCGGCCGAGCGGATATCGGAGATTGCGGGCGGGACGACTTATATTGAGCTGTCGGCTTTCCCCGGGTATATGGACGAGTTCATCGCGGCTTGTTTTTTGCCGCATACGGACGCGTCGCTGTTTCGGAGGTAGCGGGGCTTGGCGGTAATGGAACGAAGCGAATTTGTTGGCAAGCAGAATGTGGAGGCGCCTTTTCAGCACTATTCGGCGCTTTATGAGCGGGCGGAGCCTTTGGAGATTGCGGCGCGGACCGGGCTGACGTGGGACGCGGGGCGCGGGCGCTTTGCTGTGCGGCTTGTCGGTAAATTGTATTATGTTGACCATCCGGATTTCCTTGTTTATGACGCTGATATGGCTGACGATGCTGATACGATTGACGACGCTGATACGGCGGGTGACGGGGTGCTTCGGGATGCCTATGACGAGCTGTTTATTTTGCGCTATCTGACGGAGGGGCGCTATGTGCCGGAAACCGGGGGCCGGCTCAGCTATGCGGAACTGCCGTGGGGTTCGGTCTATTTGACGCAGTTCAAGGGACGCGTCATCGGGCGGCTTGTCCGCGAATTCGGCGGCGATCTCGCGCGCTTCAAAAGGGCGGCGGAAATGATGCCGGGGCTCGTGTGGGAAGCGCTCGGCGGCTGCGACGCGGGCTATCGTTTTGAATTCATGACGGGTTATTTCCTCTCGATTCTCTTTTGGGAGGGCGACGAGGAGTTTCCGGCTTCGGCGCAGGTGCTTTTTGACGACAATGTACGCACGGCGTTCACAGCGGAGGATTTGGCCGCGGCGGGCGATATCGTAATAGGGCGGCTGAAAAAGAACGCGGGGCGCGCGCATGCCTGACGTGCGGCCAGATTGGAGGGTAGGGTATGCACATCAGTTCTGACATGCTTCGGCGGGGGATTTTGGAGCAGGGCGTTTCGGTCACGGTGTTCGGCAATGTGAGCGGCGAGCTTTCGCTGTCCCATATCCTGTTCTCGGAGGCGGGCAATCCGTTTGAGGATGGCGCGGTGTATTTGGTGAGCGGCGGGGAGAGCAAGCTTCGGCCCGCCCGGAAAAACGAGCCGAAAATCAAGAGCGTCGCGATGATCGCGGGAAATTACGACGTCGAATTCATTCGGCGCTTCGAGGCGGTGTTCATCGCGGAGGAGGGTACGGCGCTTCCGTCCCTGCACAACAAGATTCAGCGGGTCTTTGACCATTATGATATCTGGAGCCGTGAGCTTCGCCTCTTGCTGAACACGGGTTCCAATGTGCAGGCGATGATCGACAGCAGCACGTCTGTCATGGGCAATCCGCTGATCATGCAGGACAGCAATTTCAATGTAATTGCGGTGTCGACCGAGTTCGCCGCCAATCCCTCGCTGGCCCCGATTCTCGACCACAACAACATCCCGTACATGATGAAAGCGGAACGAAGCGCCGGGGGGGCCGAGGAGCGCGCCAACGTCGTCCCGCTTCAGATCACGGGGCGCCACGCGCTGTATACGAACATCTTTCAGCAGGGGCGGTTTCAATACCGTCTGCTTGTGCTCGAGATGGAAGGGGAGCTTCACGCGAGCGCGTCGACATTATTGGAATATATTTCGGGGTATATTCAACTTGCGATCGGCTATGTTGTGGATGAGTCCAAGGAGTTTCAGGCGCTGCCGTTCGTCATGAAGAGTATTTTGTCGGGCGAATACCGCGATACGGGCTTCATCGAGCAGCGCTTGGCGGAGTACGGGTGGCTGAAGGAGCAGGTCTACGTCTGCGCGCAGATACACGCGGAGCTCGCGGACTACAAGAACCGCACGATGCGCTTCATGAGCGACCGTTTGACGGCGATCTACAAAGATGCGTGCATTTTTGAATACGAGAACAAAATCGCGGCGTTTTTCAATCTTTCCCGCGCCGATGCCGACATCCGGAGCATCGAGAAATCCCTGACGGGCTTCTTGCAGGACAACAATATGAAAGCGGGAATTTCCAATACGTTTTCGGAGTTTGAATACCTGCGCCAATATTACACGCAGGCGGGCGTCGCGATCAAACTGGGGCCGCGGCTCAAGCCGTATCAATGGCTCCACCGCTTCGGCGACGTCAAGGAGCAGTATATCCTCGAAAGCTGCACGGAACAGCTGCCGGCCCTTATGATCTGCGACCCGGGCTTGCTGAAACTGCGCGCGTACGACGAGAAGCACAAGCAGGACCTCTATCATACGCTCTTTGTATTTTTGAAGAATAATATGCGCTCTGTCGGGGCCGCGAAAGAGCTTTTCATCCATCGCAGCACTTTCCTTTACCGGCTCGAGCGAATCAAGGAGATCACGGGGCTCAGCTTTGAAAGCGACAGCAACCAGTGGTATTTGCTGCTGTCGTACAAGCTTTTGGAGAAAGAGAAGCAGCGGTAGGGGCGGGTCACTGTCGCAACAGCGCGTTCGCAGATGGAGCGCCTTCACACCGATGAGATAGGAAGCAGCGGCAGGGGCGTCACAATGTCACAACAGAGCGTCCGCTTGGCAGGGGCGTCACTCCGCGAGGTCGAGGAAAATGGTGTTTTTGATGAGGTCGACCGCGCGAATCCGGCCGCGGACATCTTTGATGTCGCCCGTGATGTCGTACAGGCGGATGTTGTCGCCGTCAACGTCGACATTCGTCACATATTCAATGAGCTTGCCGTCCTCGGCGGCCCGCTCTCCGGTATATACAGTAGAAAGACACATGGCAATCTCCTTTCGGGGGGGTATGATCGTGTTCTTAATCAAGCAGACTCAGGGCTTCGTCCAATTTGCCGTTGCCGGATTCGTATTCGCGGGCGGCTTCGCGGACGCGGGCAGCCGCTTCTTCCCGGCCCATTTCCTGCAGTTTTTCCGCAAGCGCCCCGGCTTCGAGGACATGCTGACGGTTGTGTTCGAG
>JAITNA010000196.1 GCA_031290715.1 Eubacteriales Family XIII. Incertae Sedis bacterium
TCCGCAAAAAACCCGGAAATGGGCGTTTGCGTAAAAGAAATCTTCGGAAGGAGAATCATCGCGGCGTAGACCGCGTTCAGTTTGATGTTGGCGCCGGTTGAGAGCGCCATGGAGATCACGCGGTTTTCCGGCGTCAATCCGGCGTTTTGCAGCTTGTATTCGTTCGGGATCAGCCACGCGCAGAGCAGGGGGAGCAGCCAGACGCCCTGCGGGAAACGAAAGGCGGCGACGGCGGCGGCCGCCGCCATGGCCGCCGTGAAGAAAACCGCGTGGAGTTTTTTCGTGCGCGCTCTGCCGATCCGTGTCGGCAGGGTGTGCCGGGCGGATTCGATATCCTTTTCGATGTCGCTTCCGTTGTTCGTCATCATGATGAGCGCGATGGTAACAATAACGGGAATTGAGTAAACCAAGACCCAAACCGACAGCTGACGCGTGAACGCGTAGAAACACGCCACAGGGATGATGCCGCCCATGACGACGCCCGACAGAAACTCCCCGACGGGCGTATAGGAGAGCGGCAAAATGCCGTAGGAGTACAGGAATACGACCGCCGCCCCGACCGCGCCGAAGATCAACAGCTCCGGCCCGACCGTAAAGATCGCGTAGAGCCCGCAGAGAAGCCCGGCGCCGATGAACGCGACGCCGATGACAAAAGCTAAAACCGGTTCATAGTCGTGATAGACGAGCGAAGCGTCCGTCGGGTCGTGGCAGTTTTCAAACCTGTCCGCGCCCGAGATGAAGTCGGAGTAATCATTCAGCGTATTCACCGCGCATTGCAGGCATACCGAAGTCGCGATCAGGGAGAAGAAAAGCGGGAAAGAGAAAGCGCCGTCCATGGAAATCGCGAAAGCGGATGCCAAAATGACGGGCATGACGCTTGCGCCCCAGGTGTGCGGCGCCGCCAATTCAAGCACCGCCCGCGGCGTCAGCCGCTGCCAGCCCTTGCGGCGGATACAGCCCGCCAGTTCGCTCGGGACAAGGAGGAGCGCGTTCATATTGGAGATATTTCCGCTTGTTTTTCTCATTTTTTCAGAACACCCCCTAACGCTCGTTCGGCAGCTCGTCGAGCTCCGCCATGGAAAATACAGGCCCGTCAAGGCAGACGTACTTGCTTCCGATGTTGCAGCGGCCGCATTTTCCGATGCCGCACTTCATCCGCATTTCGAGCGTTGTGATGATGTTCTCTTTTGAAAAGCCCATCTGTTCCAGATTGCCAAGGCAGAAACGGATCATGATCGGCGGCCCGCAAATGACCGCGACCCGGTTCTCCGGCGAAAAAGCCTTTTCGAGCAGGTAGTTCGGCACGAATCCGACATGGCCGTCCCAGTCGGGCTCCGCGGCGTCGAGCGTGATATGCGTCCCCATCCCCTTCGGCCAGTTTTCAAAGATATCCTCCTTGAAAACGAGGTCGGCGCGCGAGCGGGAGCCGTACAGGACGTCCAAGTCGCCGTAGTCCCGCCGATGTTCGAGGGCATAGCGGATGAAGGAACGAATCGGCGCAAGGCCGATGCCGCCGCCGACAAAGAGCAGGTGTTTCCCTTTGAGGGCTTCTATGGGGAAGTGGTTGCCGTAAGGCCCGCGGACGCCGACGACACCACCCTCGTCCATATCGTGCAGGGCTTCCGTCAGGACGCCGACGCGTTTGATGGAGGACTCGATCCAGTCGCCGCCCTGGGCGGTAACGGAGAACATCGCTTCGCCGTATCCGGGCGCGGAAATCATCGCAAGCTGCCCCGGCAGCGGCGCGAAAGGCTTTTCCCCGCTGAAAGTCCGGATGCGAAAGGTCTTGACGTCGCCCGTTTCCTCCGTGATCTTTATGAGTTCGCACAGGGCGGGGAGCAGCGGATTGTCCATTTTTCCCGTGTCGCCGTTCATAGCGTCCCTCCCCATTCCATGACGGCCGTAATGTCAAGGCCGGCCGGGCATTTGTCGATACAGCGCCCGCAGCCGACGCAGAGCGTCCTGCCGTATCGTTCGTCAAAATATGCGAGTTTGTGCAAATAGCGGTTGCGAAGGCGCTGATGCTTTGCCCGGCGCGGGTTGTGCCCGCCCGCCATTTGCGTATAATTCGGGAACATACAGGAATCCCAGCAACGGAAAGCAGAGGCCTCCTTCCCCGCCTGTTCGCTGTCGATGTCGAAGCAGTAGCAGGTGGGGCAGATATAGCTGCAGCAGCCGCAGCCAAGGCAGGCTTCGGAAAAGCGCTCCCACTTCTCATCCTCAAAGGCCGCCGCAAGCTTTTCCGCGAGATCAGCCGGTTTATCGATGCGCAGGGCGCATAGCGGCGGCGCCGTCGGTTTTTCAGCCGCAAGCCCCGCGCCCTTGTCCGAAAAATCCCGCCAAAGCGCTTCGATCTCTTTTCCTTTTTCCGTGAAAAACTCTGCCGTATAGCCGCCATCCTCCGCGCCCGTGAGCAGGACATCCGCGCCCGGCGCCTTGAGCGGGCCGCCGCCCATGGAATCGCAAAAACAGGCGGGGGAGGGGACGGCCGTACAGGCCAATGCAATAATGGTGAGCCCCTCTCTGCGCCGGGCATAAGCCGTGTCCGTGTAGCCTTTTTCCGTGAAAGCGGCGTCGAGGTTTTCTATGCCGCGCACATCGCAGGGGCGAATGCCGACGACCGCTTTTTTCCCCGGCGCCGGATTCTCACGCACCGTTTTGGATTCCGGATCGACGTGGTAGAGCGACTCGCTCCTCGGAAAGAGCAGGTCCTTTGGCGGGAGCGTCGTGTTCCCCTCGAAATTCGGGGCCGCCGCGCCGTCCCATCGCCGAAATTGCTTTCGGTCCCCCTCGCCGGTCGGCAGAAAGACCTCGTAACCGCCCCGCAAAGCGCGAAGGGCTTCGTTCCATTTTTCATTTGAAAGCTTCATCCCTTCCCGCCTCCCTACATGAACCCGTCTTTGTCGCCGAGATCGAATCGGCCGAGGAAATTTTCGTCCTCCGCGTTCAGCCCCTGTTCATAGTCCCCGGCGAGCTCGACGATATCTTTAATAATTTTTTGCGTCTGGCCTTGAATCGGAAGGCCCATGGGACAGACCCGCTCGCATTCCCCGCATTCGATACAGCGGTCGCCGACATGAAAGGCCCGCGTGACGCCGAAAGTCTGATTGTCCGACACACTGTGCCGCTTGCCCTGAAAGCCTGTGCGGTTCATATCGACATAGCATTCCCGGCAGCTGCATACCGGGCAGATTTGCCGGCAGGCATAGCAGCGGATGCAGCGGCTGTAGAC
>JAITNA010000230.1 GCA_031290715.1 Eubacteriales Family XIII. Incertae Sedis bacterium
GATGGTGTGCGACCCCGCGGCGTCTATCGCGGCAGACGCGGGCGATCCGTAGGAAGAGAGATGGACACGCACGATATTATCGGCGATGCTCAACGCGGAAACGGCTCCGTTTTCTTCGCCGAATCCGGGTACGGACATCATGACGGCCATGCAAGCCGCCAGAATTATCACGATCATTCGGTTCAATTGTTTCTTCATCGTTTCGTTGCCTCATGGAACGCAGGGGAAGTCAAACCCGCCCGCATTCAGTTTTGCGCACAGAGATATACGAATCATTATAATGGAAAACAAGCCCGCGCAGGCAACGCGGGCGTGTTGATTGATTTACAGAAGTGTTACACTCCCTTCGGACGCGGGGCTGTCGCGGGCGATCCGGCCGTCTTTGAGGACGACGACGCGGTCGGCGACGGTCTTTGCGAAATCGGGGTCGTGCGTGGCGATGATACGGGTCTGGCCGAGCCCGGCGAGGATGCCCAAGAAGCGGGCTTTGGCTTCGCGGTCGAGGAAAGCCGTCGGCTCGTCGAACAGCAGCACCCGCGGATTCATAACGAGAACGGACGCGATGGCGCAGACGCGTTTTTCCCCGCCCGAGAGTTTGAGGGAGGATCGGTTTGAAAGATGGGATATCCCGAGCGCCGACAGCACAGCGGCGACCTTTTCGCGGACTTCCTCTTCGCCGTGCCCGAAATTGCGCGGGCCAAAGGCGATGTCGTCGTAAATCTTCGGCATGAAAAGCTGATCATCCGGGTTTTGAAAGACAAGGCCGACCTTGCGCCGGACCGTGAGCATATGCTCCTTGTCTACCGGAACGTCGCCGATGGCAATACTGCCTTTTTCGGGGAGCAGAATACCTACGAGCGCGAGCAGCAGGGAGGTTTTCCCCGCGCCGTTGGAACCGATGAGCGCGACCGTTTCGCCCGCGTTCAGGTGCAAAGAGATATCGCGCAGCGGCGCGGTCCCGTCCGAGTACTTTACCGTAATATTATTAATGTCAATCGAAACGGGACCGCGTTCGTGCGGGTGTTCATGTGTTTCGACGCTCTGTTTTGGCTTGCGCGTATCGTGCATCGCTACCTCGAGGAATACCGGGGAAAAACAATACCATTATCATAATATAAATCATAACATATGCAGCACCGGGAAAACACGCAACAGAAGAAATGCCGCAATGAGGACGGCGCAGACGCAAATGTCCGCGATGGAAGGGCCGCTGTGTGAGGGATGGCCATGGGTGGGCTGGCTGTAACCCCGGCACATCATGGCGGCGTAGATACGCTCGCCGCGGTCCATGCTGCGAATCGCCAATTGGCCGACGAAGCTGCCCATATGTTTCATCGCAATCCCCTTGCTGTCCACGCTGCGCAGTTTGTAGGCGATGCTCATGGACGACGCTTCATCGACGAGCACGCCGATGTACCGATAGATCATCTCGATGAGCAGGATGAATACGGCGGGGACGTGAAAACGCCGCAGCTCCCGCGTCAGGCTCGTGAACGGCGTCGTCGCGATCAGGAGGAAGACGGCCATGACGCATAGGTAGGCGCGGAGCAGGATGGTGATGAGGGAAAGCAAGCCGAAGCTGACGGCCGCGCCGCCGAGGACAAAGGCCGTTTGCCGGTCGAGCAGGAGGTTTGTGACGCCCGCGAACGCGCAAAACGGCAGGGCGATGAGGAAGCGGGACAGCAGCAGCTTGTAGGGGATTTCGGCGAGCGACATCACGAGGGTGGGATAGAGGAAATACGGCACGACGCCGAGAACGTCGTAACGGTTGAACGAAACCGTTACAATAATGAAAACAAAGGTGGCGAGAATTTTCACGCCGGGGTGCAGGCGATGGATCGGCGTATCTTTGTCCGACAGGTTTTCCAATACATACAGGTCGTGTACGCGATTGGCGATCATGACTGCGCCTTGGCCCTTTTCGATTTCTTCGCGAAGCGGATGAGGAGCGCCGCGCCGCCGGCGGCCGCGAATACGAGGATCGCGCCGACGATGCTCGCGACGGAGGTACCGGTGCCGTCCCCTGCCGCGAAGTCATAGTCCGGCATGAAAGAAAAGCGTTCCTGAATCGCGGCAAGAGCATCCGCGGCCGCACCCTGCGCCGCAAGCTCCGGCGCCCCCGTGACCCCGGCGATCGACCATTCAAGGCCGTCCGGGTAGGAGGACGCGAGCAGGGAAAGCCCGATGCCGCAAGCCGCCGCGATCACGGCAAAAACAAGGATCACTTTCCTTGCGGAACGCGGTTTCCCGTCCGCGGCGGCCTGCGTTTTTCCGTAGGCCGCGGCCGCGGTGAGAATCTCGGGGCGCGCGTTGTGTACAAAGACCAAGATGGCGGCTGTTACAATCCCCTCCACGATGCCGATCGCGAGATGGATGGGCTGCATGAGGAGGAGGAAAGCGGAAAAAGGCAGTTGGACGATGCCGGAAGCGGCGGTTTCCGATACAACGGCAAAAGCGCCGAGCTGAAGCGCGATAATCACGCTGACGATGGATGCCGCCGAGCTTCGTTTTGGGGAGGGCGTCCGCGAAAAGATCGGGCGGAACAAGAGCGGGTAAATGAAAAGGCAGGGGATCACGCCCATATTGAAAATATTGCAGCCGAGGGCGAGTAAGCCGCCATCGGCAAAACAAAGGCATTGTATGATGAGTACGGCCGCGAGGGCGAGCAAGCCGGCCCACGGGCCGAGCAGGGCAGCGAGCAGGATGCCGCCGCCGATATGCCCACTGGAACCCGTTCCGGGAATCGTGAAGTTGATCATTTGCGCGGCGAAAACCATCGCGCCGGATACGGCCATGAGCGGGACCTTGCTGTTTGTGAAATCCTCTTTTTTAATCTTCGCCGCCGAGTAGGCTATCGCGGCGACGCTAACGGCGGCCATCGCGCCGCCCACCGCGGGTGTCAAGAGTGCGTCCGCCATATGCATGAAATTTCTCCTTTCATCATCCCGAAGGACACGCGAGCGTGTCTGCTTGTATTTGCTGTCATCATATCGAAAGCCGCGAGCGTATACAAGTAAAATTACTCATACAAAATGTATGAAGTTTTTAATTACTTTAATGGGAATGCTATGGATAAACATCGAAATATTAGCAAATTGATGAAAATAGTCATACGACGGAATGTAGAAATTGAAAACATTACTGCGTCCATGATATAATGGTTTTATGTTTGGATATATCGCGCCGCTGAAAAGCGAATTGAAGGTTCGGGAGTTTGAGGTATACAGCGCGTTTTACTGCGCGATTTGCCGCTCGATCAAGAGCCGGTACGGCGAATTGCCCCGGCTTTTGCTCAGCTACGATTCCGTGTTTCTGGCGTTGCTTTCTTCCTCGCTCGCGGGCGGGGACTTTGAGAGCGGCACGTTTCGCTGCTTCGTCAATCCCGCGCGCAAACGCAACGCGGCCGCGCCGTCGGCGCAGATCGACTACGCGGCGGATATTCTCGTGCTGCTCGGCTGGCTCAGCCTGAAAGACGACCGGGAGGACGAGGGCGGCTTTTTCGCGGCGGCGGGCGAGGGCTTGCTGCGCAGAGCGGGCGGGATTGCGGCGAAGCGCCGCGGGAAGCAGTCGGCGGCCATCCGTGATTGCCTTGCGGAGATATCGGCGCTCGAAAAGGAAGGCTGCGCAGAGATCGACCGTGCGGCGGACCCCTTTGGGCGGCTTATGGCGGCGGTGTTCGACTTCCCCGCGGCGGTACTCGGCGGCGCAGAAGGCCAATCAGACACGCTGCGGAAACTCGGCTACCATATGGGACGCTACATCTACATCATCGACGCGGCGGACGATCTGGAGAAGGACAGGGCGAAAGGGGCCTACAATCCGCTGCTCGCCCGGGAAAGCCCGCGGCGGCCGGAATCGCTTGACCCCGGTCTGCAGCTCGATCTCGCGCGCATGGCGGAGGCCTTGGACGCCTTGCCGCCGGGCCGCTACAAGGCAATCCTCGAAAACATCGTCTACCTCGGCCTGTGCGCCGTCAAGGATGAAGTCCTCAATCATCCGTTTCGCCGGGATACAAACTCCCGGCGACGGCGGCGGCTGTCGGGTATTCCTCTATCGACGGCGCGGCGGACTCCAATTCGATGAAACGAAGCAGCAGCGTTTGCTTTCTTTCATCGAGCCGGCGTATCTTTTTTATCCGTCCCAGAGCGGCCTGACGCCCCGGCGCGCCCTTGTCATTTTTGACAAAAGCGTCCTTGGCATCAAGGAAGGCGAAAAGGCTTTCCTGTATTTGCAAATCGGGAAAGAGCTCCGTTAATACATGCCGCGCCGCGTCGCGCTGCGCGTCGAGCCCGAACGGAAAGAGCCTGTTCTCGGTTTCTTTTTGTTTTCGCGCCCGCTCTTCCTTTGAAACGAAAGGAAATCCCTCAAACAGCGCCATGACAGTACCTCCTGTATATTATTCAAGATTCATGATTCATTACATTGCCAACAATAATGTAATACAAGTCCGCGGGCAAAACAATCCTTTCGCGAAAATACTATGCGTGTTTTTAGCGTGTTTTTACACGGGCAAACGGTTGTGAACATTCGTGCGTTGTGATAAAATGATAAAAAAGCTGTTCGGGGTCTGTTGCGCGGAGAGATTGCGGGTGTTGCGCCGGGAATCCCGGATATGATTAAATTATTGAAACGCAGAAAGAAACTATGGCAAGAAATCCTTAT
>JAITNA010000231.1 GCA_031290715.1 Eubacteriales Family XIII. Incertae Sedis bacterium
TCCCTTTCCTACTATATCACGCGCAGCGATGCCGAACATGACGGGTATGAAAATGCCGAGTACCGCGTTGTATACCGCAAATTCCTCAGCTTCGGACCCGAGGAGGGGGCCGTGGACGCGGCAAATCCGGAAGGCTTGAAGGTAGGCATAAGCACTTCGGGCAGCACGGGATATGTCCTCGTCGCCCCGCCATACGGCAATTTCGGTTGGAACTATTGCCGGACCGAGGCCAAAAATGAACAAGGCGAATGGGTGTCGTACAGTTCAGGATTCGGCGCCATCGGAACAGCATCCAACACTGCCGTTTCGGTCGCGGTGTCATCGGCGGCTCCGGAGGTTCGTCTGCGCTACGTGCAGTACGAAGCTTCCATAGAGCCGCCGACGGCCGTGTCGGACGCCCCGCAGGTTTTCAAGGCAAAAACGTTCAGCTCAGGCCGCGTACTGACTGTGACCTCGCCGGACGCAAGCGCGGGCTGGGTGTATTATGGCGTACAGTACAGCGTGGACGACGGCGCAACTTGGGTATACGTGGGGAATGCTGCATCGACGCGCCCGTACAATAACTCGGCCGGCGCTGCTGCATGGGACTTGTCAATCGGCGTAATCAACACAAACTTTGTAGAAGAAGGGGCTTCTACCTCACAGCGGTTTTATAAACAAATTTCTACTAATTACAGCGGTGCCGCCGATACCGGAAAAATCCTTTTCCGCTCCGTGTATCTCCCCATCAAGGCGGCAGAGCAGTCCATATACCCGGCGGAAGCCGCGGACGGCGCGCTCGGCATCGGGTATTTTAACGACACCAAAGTCAATCAAATCGCCGCGTATTGGGGCTATCCGCAGCTCACTGCGCCGGCGGCAAAGCCCGGTTGGGCCTTTGGATATTTTGAGTACAAAAACAAAGAGGGAAGCTGGCAAGCTGTCCCCTCGGGCATTGCCTATCTTCAAGCGGACGGCTCTTGGGGACCCGGCAGTACTATGGGCTACACCCCCTTTTATGCCGGCTATGCCTATGTTTACAGCCGTGAAGATAACGCCGGTGTCGAGTACCGCGCCCGGTATTTCACGGCGACGGACAATACCGACCCGCAGTACAAAGGCAATGTGTTGGATGTCGGGCAGCACTTGTTGGCCGCGAATTCCTATAGCACGACAACAACTAATGTGCGGGTCAAATTCACAATTCCCGAGGGCAAGGCTTTTGCCGGCATTGATTATCACTATACGAACCCCGCCGGGGCCGAGCAAAACGCGACGGCGGCCACCGCAACCGCGTACTTGGACGAAAACGGCGCGCCGACAGGCGAGTACTATGCGACACTCACTTTTTTCAACGGCGATGTCGCGTTTGAGTTGAAGTTTGCGGAGATACACCTCGAAGCAAACTCCTACGACGGCGATAACGAGGGCGTCTTGGCGGGTACGGCTCGTAAGACGTTCATGCCCGACAACAACATCTATACGCCTGCCAATACCGGGCGCTATCAGCTCACCGCGGAGCCGACGGAGGAATACCTTTTCGTCAAGTGGCAGAGCAGGACAAGCGAGGACGGCGACTGGACGGACGCCAATATCCCGACTGCGGCGAATATTTTTGCGGCGTATACCGCCGTTCCGACGGTTGAAACTTGGTACAGGGCCGTGTTTGCCCGGTACACGAGCGAGTTTGAAAGCATTGAGGGCAACGAAGCCGTATCGTCAACAGACAACGGCGGCAACCGCGACGTCGAAATCATCGGGGAGGGCAAAATCCTGTACTTTGCATTTGCCACGACCGCAAGCGGTACAAATGACAGGTGGTTTTTGAAGGCCATCCCGGAGGAAGGCTACGTCGCGGCAGGGTTCAAGTACAAAGCGAACAATAATACCACTGGGACTTGGACAACGCCCGCCGCTACGATCAGCCCCGCGTCTTCCATTGTTTCGATGAGTCAGCTTCAGACGCTTTACGGCGGCATGGCCGGAACCGGCTCAAAGACCACATTTTGGAAAGCAGTACAGGCAAATTTTTACGAAGTGGATTTCCACGAGAACGGCACAACGAAGGGGACAGCGCAGCTTTTGATTGACTACCAGGGCCGCCCGATCCTCCGCGCGGCGCCGGCGGCGGGCTATGTGCTCGGCGGTTGGTATTACAAAAAAGCGGGCGACAGCGCTTGGACGCTCGATAAAGACTTGACAGCGGCAAGCGGCGCTTCCGCAAACATCGACCCCGTGGACGGATAGTATCGGTTTGACATCCCGCTTGACCTGATCCCGAAGCTGACCGAGAGCCGGACGTATATGGCGCGTTTTGAAGCGGCGGCTTCCGTTGAAATCCGTTCGGGCATGGACGAAGGCGCGATGGCGGACCTCACTAAAACGACCGCGTCGTCCTATCTCGGTGTTGTTTCTTCGATGGTATCTTCGTCAAATAATGGCAGAAACTATGCCAATGGCCGAGACTATGCGATTCCGAACAGGGTGATGTACAATCAGCCCTCCGGGATGCCGTTCCGTACGGCCGCGCTGTTCAATGAAAGCGGCAGCATTGAGCCCGCATACTCGAAATGGCTCAGAAACGACTAGACGTTCTATGGCTGGAACGTCAACGGACACTTTATCAGCGCGGCGGAGATCGTGGGCGGCACCGTGTTCCACACTGCACCCGGTATAGGACAGACGGATGCCGGCTATTTCAGGTACGCGGAAACCCGCGTGGGCGACCTGTATGTGTTGGCGTTCAATCATACGATGTATTCGCTCCCGATCACAGATCAGGAAGGGCTGAGCGGATATCAGTATATATCGCCCAAAACAGGGTATGGTGCAGACTGGAATTTGCAAATTGTGAATTTCACGCCTACTGCCAGTTCGAGCTTTGAGTATTCAGTGCCGGCCAAAGACACAATCGCGAACGGCTTCGAGGGCGACATCATCATCGAACCTGTGTTTGCCGCGAAAGCCGGCCAGACGGAGGTAAGCCGCAATGGCGTGACCGGCTATTTCCCGATCACGCCGCTGTACGCAACGACGGCTCTTGCCCAAGGCGCAAACCAGACGGCGGTCGATGAGGTGAAGAACGCGATCGAAGCCGTTTCAGACTGGCAAATCCCCGCGGAAAAAGCGGCGAATGAAGCCGCGCTGACGGCCGCGCTTGAGCTGAAGCTCGCGCAGACGGACGGCGTGCGCGACGCGGCGACGGTCGTCACGGTGACGGATTTCGACGCGGCCGCGCTGACTTTCACATTCAGCGTGGACGTCACGAAGGGCCTGGGCGAGGTCGCGGGGGCCGCCCGAATCCCTGCAATCAGCGGGACGATCGGCACCGCGGTCCCGCCCGCGGCGGGCGACGTCACGGTCGTTGCCGCCGCGAACGATGATACGCGCGGCACGGTGAGCGCACTCAATCGCGGGGACGGCGCGTTCACGATCCGGGCCGACGCGAACTACGGATCGCCTTTGCTCTACTGGGAGCGCGCGGAGGGGCTTTCGGAGAACGCGGACAAAGTAAGCGGTCTTGACTTTACCAAGGTCGCCGGGTCGGACGGGGCGGCCGTCCTGCAAATCGTCGAGGATACAGACGCCACCTACCGGGCGGTATTCAAGGAATCCGAGCTTGGCAGGGTCGAGCTTCCGGCGGGCAGCGCGTACATCGCCAAGCAGACGATGGGCTATACGTACTCCTTGGCCGCCCCGCAGACGGACGGGCCCGGCTCGTGGACGGAGGTGCCCGCGGCGGGCGATCCGCGCAGCTACAAGGCGAACTTGGAACCGCAGGGCAGCAACGCCTCCAACTGGTATTACGGGACTTCGCGTTTGTCCACATACCAGTCCGCGGCCTATAAACTAGAAGATGTCGCGCAAGGAACCGTAACGCCGCTGAGCGAGCAGGTGAAGGAAGGCGACCCGGTCATTTTGCAGGTGCCGATCATCCACTACGGCGCGATTGACGAGCCGACGGAAATCACATTCTACGCCGGGGCCGATACCACAGGGGATGTCCTGTTCCAAACGACGCTTCCGGGCAACGACTACGGCAAGCTGCGCGGCGACGGGACGCATATCAAGTATGAGCGTTATCTGATCGTCCCCGTGGATTCGATGCCGCTGACGTCACAGATAACGGCGGCAGTCAAAATCGGGCAGGACTTGTCCGACCCGCGCCTGACGCTCAGCAACACCTACAATCTGTCGGCGGCGATGGCGGCGAGCACGGAGCTGACGCAGGCCTACCGCGCCGCGACAACGCAGCTTTCGGAGAAGTACGAGCAGCTGTGCGCGCCGATGGCGGCCAAAAGCCGGTCCTACCGCTACGGCAGCAAGTACCTGATGATGAACGACGCGTATATGGACGGCTTGGCGCAGCTCGCAAGGGTCACGGACGCGGGCGGGTTCAGCGCAATCGTAAGCAAAACGCTTGCGTGGATGGACGACGCGGCAAAGGGCATCTACCACACCGGCGTCAAGATGGGCTACACATCCGGTTTGAGCCAAAAAAGTTTCTTTGTATCGACCGTCCCCGCGGGCGTGAATATGGTGGCGTGGGCGGCGGCGAATATGGAAAGCGCGAACCCCGGAAACTGGGTGATGTGGATGTCCGGCGGCGCCTACGCAAGCGGCGGCGCACTGCCCGACGGCACCCCGCCCGGCGTACACGCGGGCGGCTCCATGGTGAACGGAACGTACCGCGCCTGGTCGTCAAGCGGCAATGTGGGCTTCCTGAACGGCGTGACGATCCAGAAGCTCGGCAACGGGTGGATTTTGATGGGCGCCTTCGGCGGCGCTTCGCCGTACGGAAATAGTCCCCCGTTCGCTTTGCTCCCCGGCGCGCCCGGCTCCCTGCAGTGGGATATGGCGGTACTCATGGAGCGCTACAGCAAGGCGGAGCTTGAAGCGGCCCCCGAATGGAATGAAGCACTCGCGCATATGTACGAGCCGGATTCCTATACCATCGACGGCTTGGCCGGCGGCGCGGTCGGGAAAAACCATACGCTCGACCTGTACTATGCCCCGGACGCGGCAAGCAAGGTCGCGTGGGACAATCTTTTGATGGCCGTCGCGCAGGGCAAGTTCGGCGAGTCCGATTTGAGCGCGGAGGCCTTGGCGGCCATCAGCGCGATCGCCGCGCTGAGCGACGAAAGCGGAGAAGCCGACGTCCGGGCGGCCTATGCGCTGTACGACGCGCTGTCTGATTCCGACAAGGCGCAGGTGTTCAACTACGACAAACTCGCGGCGGCGATGCTGCGCGTGCTGACGGGCGATGAAAGGGCGGCGTTTGAGCTCAATCTGCTGATCGGCGCAATCGGCGCCGCCGCGTATACGGACGCGTATCGCGCGCAAATCGAGGACGCGCGCGCGAAGTACGATGCGGCATCCGACGCGGCCAAGGCTTTGGTCAAGAACCCCGGAATACTCGAAGCCGCGGAGGAAGCGCTTGCGGCGCTCGCCGCGGCGAAGGTCGGAGCCGCAGAAGCGGCCATCGGCGAAATACCGGAGCTCGTCGTATACCCGATACACGAAAGCACCGCGGAAGCCGCGCGGGCGCTGTACGACGCGCTGCTTCCGGCTGAGAAAGCCGCTTTCGACGCGGCGCTTTTGGGCAAATTGACTGCGGCTGAAAACTCGCTGCTGATTCAAAAGGCTGCGCAGTACGCGGGTACGTACAGTGCGTCCTTAGAGAATGCCCTTGCCTTCCTCGCGCTGACTGTGCCGAGCCCGGCTTTCGGCTCACAGGGCGGGGAGTGGGCGATCCTCGCACAGGCGCGCGCCTTGCCAAAGGCCAATACGGCGGCGTACTATGAGGATTATTACACACGCATTGAGGACTATGTACGGGAGGTCGGCTCGGAAAAACTCCACCCTGTCCTGTCCACGGACAATTCCCGTTTGATCCTCGCGCTGTCGGCCCTCGGCAAGGACGCGCGGACGGTGGCGGGCTATGACCTGACGGCGCCGTACGCGGACTTTGACTGGGTAACGGAGCAGGGGATAAACGGCGCAATCTTCGCGCTGCTCGCGCTCGATACGGCGCAGTACCAAATCCCGGCTGACAGCGCGGTGACGAACCGGACCACGCGGCAGAAGCTCATCGACTATCTGCTTGCGTCGCAGCTCGGCAGCGGCGGCTGGAGCCTTGATACGCAGGGCACGTCGGATATGACGGCGATGGCGATCCAGGCGCTTGCTCCGTACTATGCGCAGGATGAGGTCAAGCCGGCGGTCGACGCGGCGGCCGATTTCCTTTCGGGTTTGCAGAAAGCGGATGGCTCGTTCGACGAAAAGGCGGGCACGGAAAAGAACGCGGAGAGCACGGCGCAGGCGATCATTGCTTTGACGGCGCTCGGCATCGACCCGACGGCGGACGCGAGATTCACGAAAACAGGCAACCCCGTGACGGCGATTCAGC
>JAITNA010000249.1 GCA_031290715.1 Eubacteriales Family XIII. Incertae Sedis bacterium
TTTGAAGGAGGCGGGGCCTTGGAGAACGGGAAGGAACGGATTCGGATTACGAAGAACGGGCCGTATATTGTGACCGGCGATGTTCCGCTTTATAATGAGCGGATCATGCCTGACGGGGACGGCAACGGGGAGCGTTATGAGAGGGGTAAGGTATTCGAGGGGGGCGCGTCCTACGCGCTTTGCCGCTGCGGGCAGACGGGGAGCCGGCCGTTTTGCGACGGCACGCACACGGCCATCGGATTTGAAGCGCCCGAGGTCGCGAACCGCGCTTGTTATTGCGACTGCGCGCGTGTGTATGAGGGGGGTACGATTGATCTTCTTGACCGGACGGATCTTTGTGTCACGGCCAGATTTTGCGACCGCTTCGGAAACGCGTGGCGGCTGACGCTCAAATCCGCGGAGGATCATCCCGAGTACGAGGAGCAGGCGGTGGATCAGGCCGCCCATTGTCCGGGCGGGCGGCTGACGGTCCGCAAGGACGGCATCGAGATCGAGCCGGAGCTCGCGAAAGAGATTGGCTTGCTCGAGGATGTTTATTACGAAACGAAAGGGCCGATTTTCGTGAAGGGCGGGATCACGCTCGAGGGCGGGAACGGGGCCGAATATGAGATCAGAAACCGCCGGGCGCTGTGCCGCTGCGGGGAGTCGCGCAATATGCCGTTTTGCGACGGCCGGCATTTGCACACCAAGCATATGAAAGGGCTCGATGAATGACACAGGAACAGAATAATTTTATTCATAATTTTATCGAAGAGGACCTCGAAAGCGGGCGCTATGCGGATCGGGCGATCTGCACAAGGTTCCCGCCGGAGCCGAACGGGTATTTGCACATCGGGCACGCGAAGGCGATCTGCCTTAATTTCACGACGGCGCGGAAGTACGGCGGGAAGTGCAATCTGCGTTTTGACGATACGAACCCGGTCAAAGAGGATACGGAGTATGTCGAGTCGATTGAAGAGGATGTTCGCTGGCTCGGTTTTGAATGGGCGGGACTCTATTTTGCTTCCGATTATTTTGAAAAGATGTATGAATGCGCCGAGGAGCTGATCCGCCGCGGCAAGGCTTTTGTCGATGACCTTTCGGCCGAGGAGATCAAAGGTACGCGCGGGACGCTGACCGAGCCGGGCGCGCTGAGCCCGTACCGGGATCGTTCGCCGGAGGAAAACCTTCGGCTCTTTCGCGGAATGCGCGAAGGCGAATACGCGGACGGCGAGAAGGTGCTGCGCGCAAAAATCGATATGGCGGCGCCCAATATCAATCTGCGCGACCCTGTTATCTATCGAATTTCAAAGAGTGAACACCACAATACGGGCGGGAAATGGTGCGTCTATCCGATGTACGACTACGCGCACCCGCTCGAGGACGCGATCGAGGAGATCACGCATTCGCTGTGTACGATGGAGTTTGAGGATCACCGGCCGCTCTACGACTGGGTGCTTGAGGCGCTCGAATGGCCGGCGCCGCCGCGGCAGATCGAATTCGCGCGGCTCAATCTGACGCATACGCTGATGAGCAAGCGCGCTTTGAAGGCCCTTGTCGACGCCGGCGCGGTAGACGGGTGGGACGATCCGCGGATGCCGACGATCGCGGGGATTCGCCGCCGCGGGTATACGCCCGAAGCGGTGCGCGCGTTCTGTGAGGAAATCGGCGTGGCCAAGGCGAACAGCACGGTCGACATCGGCTTTCTGGAGCATTGCGTCAGGGAGGACCTGAAGGACAAGGTTCTGAGCCGCAATGTCGTCTTTGATCCCATCAAGGTCGTTCTGACGAATTATCCGGAAAACGGCCCCGGCGGCGATGGTTCGGAAGAGATGATCATGAATACTCTGGATTCCCGCATTCGCGGGAATGACAGCGCTGGCGGCGGTCCGGAAGAGATGATCATGGAAAACAGCCGGGAGGTCCCCGAGCTCGGCGAGCGCCGGGTCCCTTTTTCGCGGGAGCTTTGGATCGACGGAGAGGATTTTATGGAGGAGCCGCCGAAGAAATATTTCCGGCTCTATCCCGGAAACGAGGTTCGGCTGAAAGGGGCTTATTTCATCACCTGCGAGGAGGTGGTGAAGAACGCGGACGGCAGCATTCGCGAGCTTCGCTGTACCTACGACCCTGCCACGCGGAGCGGAAGCGGGTTTGAGGGGCGCAAGGTGAAAGGGACGATCCATTGGGTCGACGCGGCGACGGCGCTGCCGATCACCGTTCGCGAATACGGCTACCTTATGGACGGCGGGGGGGACGGCGGCGGCGAGGATGGCGAGGGCGGCGGCGCGCCGGCGCTGAACAAGGATTCCCTCTGTGTGAAAACCTGCTATGCGGAGCCGTCGCTATCGGATGCCCGGCCCGGGGAACGCTTTCAGTTTTTCCGGCATGGTTACTATATCGCAGACGGGAAGTTGACTTCGGTCGCGCCGGACGGGGAAAAGGTATTCAACCTGATTGTCGGGCTGAAAAGTTCATGGAAGATAAAATAATATCATGTCAAATAGAAATTAAAATAAAAATCGGGAAGAGGGGTGAGAATCATGGATTATTACACAGAATCATTGGAGATGCACGAAATGCACAGGGGCAAACTGGAAATCGTGAGCAAGGTGCCGGTCAAGACGAAGGACGATTTGGCTACGGCCTATACGCCCGGCGTCGCGCAGCCCTGCCTCGAGATCGAGAAGGACCCGGCGAACGCTTACAAGTACACGATTAAGGCGAATACGGTCGCGGTGGTCAGCGATGGGTCGGCGGTCCTCGGGCTCGGCAACATCGGCGGGCTTGCGTCGCTGCCCGTGATGGAGGGCAAGGCGGTGCTGTTCAAGGAATTCGGCGGGGTGGACGCGTTCCCGATCTGTCTGGACACGCAGGATACGGACGAGATCGTCGAAACGGTCAAGCGGATCGCGCCGGTTTTCGGCGGCATTAATCTGGAAGATATCTCGGCGCCGCGTTGTTTTGAGGTGGAGCGCCGGCTGAAAGAGGAATTGGACATACCGGTCTTTCACGATGATCAGCACGGTACGGCGGTCGTCGTCAGCGCAGCCGTAATCAACGCGTTCAAGCTCCTTGGCAAGCCCCTGCCCAAGGTGACGGCGGCGGTCAGCGGCGCGGGTGCGGCGGGTACGGCTATTGTGAAGATGCTGATCGCCCTCGGTATGCGCGATATCGTCGTCTGCGACAGCAAGGGGATCATCAGCATGGACCGCTTTGCCGAGTTCGGCGAGGACAAGATTGAGCTGCTTGAAATCTCAAATAAGGAAAATCTGACGGGCGGCCTTGCGGCGGCGGTCAGCGGGCGCGATCTCTTCATCGGCGTTT
>JAITNA010000035.1 GCA_031290715.1 Eubacteriales Family XIII. Incertae Sedis bacterium
TTTTTTTCTGTTTGCGAGCAGTATTTCGCGCTTTCGATGTATCTATATTATATAGCAGGTATTTGTTAAATACTGCTTTCTGCAAACGGGCGACCCCCCTTGCCTGTTTTCGGAAGATAATGTGGGGTACAAGAAGCAAGACTATCTTTTTGGTGGTCTTGCTCCCACATTTAGGCGTATCTATTGTTATTGTTTGCGCAGCTCCGCGCGGTAGTCACTGGGATTCATCCCTGTGTGTTTCTTGAATATCTTTGTGAAATAGCTGTGGTCCCGAAAGCCGGCGGCGATCGCGATCGCGATCAGGCTCAGTTCGGTGTTCTCGAGCAGGCGCACGCTCTCGGCGATCCGCGACATATTGACGAGATGACGGAAGGTGTGCCCCGTCCGGCTCTTGATGAGTCGGCTCAGGTAGGACGGGCTGATGAACACCTGCGCCGCAACCTCCGCGAGCGTAATGTGCTTGGCGCAGTTTTTTTCGATGTAATCGGTAGCGATCCGGATGAATTTTTCATGTTTTTGCGTGGCTTTTTCGCGCCGCTGTTCCGCCGCGAGCCGCAGGATGGATTCATAGGAGGGGGTGCCGGAAAAATAGGCCAAGATGTATTCGCTGTACCGGTTCTCGCCGCCGTCCTGCCCCAACCGCAAATACTCGCTGTCGCTCAGGTGTTTTGCGTTGATCAAAAGCTGCTCCGACAGGGTGTTGGCGGTATCGGGCGAAACGCGGGGGATTTCTCCGAGCTGCAGCAGCAGTTCGTTTCTGTCATAGCCCTCTCGAAGCTTCCCGTCCAGATCAAGCTGAATATAATCGTCCAAGGACACCATGAGGATGGGGCCGCCGATGCAGGTCAGCATATGCCGGCCGTCCGTGATGAGGGGCGACGCGAAATGGAAGAAGCCGATCGCCGAGTAGAAGAAAAAGCGCCCGCCGAAACGGTAGGACTGCAGCGCGCCCGAGATCATGGCCGCGCGGTTTTGCGCGTCGAGCGCTCCGTCCATAAGGCCGTCGATGTGGGCGAGGACGGGAAGGCAGTGTTCATATTGCGGCGTCGCGTAGACGGTACTCCCGTCAAGCGCGAGCACCTGTACGCCGATGCCGCTCAACGCGGAAAAATGTTTCAGATTGTCGAATTTGTCGATCATGATTCTATTATATCAGAATGGCGGGTATTTGGTAAAAAACTGTGATTTTTTGAGAATAAGAGATAAAAAATTACCAATAGTGAATGCGGCATTACAAGCGGCTTCACAGGCTTCACGATAACATAGAAAATGTAAATATTATTCATTGAAAGGTATGTGTGTAAGGAGGCAGGGATGAGTGTTTTAAGCGATATCGCGGAATTGGTACAAAAAGGCAAGGCTCAGGAGGTCGCGGACCTCGTGAATCAGGCGCTGGCGGAAAATATCAGCGCGCAGCAAATCTTGGACGAGGGGCTGCTGAAGGGCATGGGCGAGCTCGGTGTGCGCTTCAAGAACAACGAGGTGTTTGTCCCCGAGGTGCTGATTGCGGCGCGGGCGCTGAACAAGGGTACGGAGGTGCTGAAGGCGAAGCTTGTGGAAGAGGACGTCAAGCCGATCGGGCGCGTGGTGCTCGGAACGGTTGCGGGCGACCTTCATGACATCGGCAAGAATCTTGTCAAGCTCATGCTGGAGGGCGCGGGCTTCGAGGTGATCGACCTAGGCACGGATGTCCCGGCTGACAAGATCGTGGCGGCTGTGGGCGAATACAACCCCGACATCGTCGCGTTGTCCGCGCTCCTGACCACGACGATGGCGGCGCAGGGCGATGCCATTAAGGCGCTCGTAGATGCCGGCGTGCGGGACAAGGTCAAGGTCATGGTCGGCGGCGCGCCCATCACGGACGCTTTCGCAAAAGAGATTGGCGCGGATGCTTACACCGAGGACGCGTCGGCGGCGGCGGAAGCGGCAAAGGCGTTGATTGCATAGTACAATAGCATACAATCGCATAGACGGACGCGGCAGCCGCCGCGTCTGTTTTTTTAGAGCGGTCTGACCCGGAGGATTGAATCAGCGCGAAATCATCCGTTTTTACCAAACTTTTGTCCTTTTCTTCCCTCTTTCTTCCTTGCGGATACGCGGTAAATAATAGTAAGATAAATGAGAGAGCCGCCCGTTCCCGGGCTGAGAGGATTTTTGGTGTGTACGGACGCCGTACGGTCAATGGAGGTATGTCATGGCGCTGAGAAAAGTGATTCATATCGTGAATGACGTTGAGCGGATGTTTTTTTTCGATCCCGCGGCCGATACGCTGGCGGAAACGCTGCGCAGATACGGTCTGACGGGCGTCAAGGTCGGCTGCGATGCGGGGCAGTGCGGCGCGTGTTCGATTATTCTGAACGGAAAGGTCGTGCGGTCCTGCATGAAAAAGATGAAGGATGTCGCGGAAGGCAGCCTGATTGAAACCATCGAGGGGCTTGGGACAGCAAGGCAGCTCCACCCGCTGCAGCAGGCATGGATCACCTACGGCGGCGTGCAATGCGGATTTTGCTCGCCCGGTTTCATCATGAGCGCCAAGGCGCTGCTCGATGAAAATCCTTCGCCCGCGCGGGAGGATGTGCGCGATTGGTTTCAGAAAAACCGGAATATCTGCCGCTGTACGGGCTACCGGCCGATCGTCGACGCGGTCATGGCGGCGGCGGCGGTGCTGCGCGGCGAAAAGACCATGGCTGACATTACATACAAACATGAAAAGGGCGCACGGATATACAATACGAAATTCCCGCGGCCGGCGGCGCTCGGAAAGGTACTGGGCCTTACGGACTACGGCGACGACATCAAACACAAGATGCCGCAGGGGACGCTTCACGCGGCGGTCATTCAGCCCCGGATCGCGTCGCACGCAAATATCGTATCCGTCGATACGTCCGAAGCGGAAAGGATGCCCGGCGTTGTGAAAGTCTTGACGGCAAAGGACATCAAGGGTACGAACATCATCTTTGAGCCCAACTTCCATCTCCGTTCGTTATTGAAAGGGGATATCCGGCCGATCTTCAACGACAAGATGATATTTTTCTACGGCGACCTCGTGGGTGCTGTGATTGCCGATACACAGGCGCACGCGCGCGCGGCGGCGGCGGCGGTCAAGGTCGAAATCGAACAGCTGCCCGAATACACCAATTTTCTCGACGCGGTCCGGCCCGACGCGATGCGCATTCACGACAAGACCCCGAACAACTATCTGCTGCAGCCTGTTTTCAAGGGCGCGGACGTCCGCGATGTGATCGAGGACTCGGCGTATTCGGTCGAGGGCAGTTTTTATTCGACGCGGGAGCCCCACCTTTCCGTGGAGGGGGATACGCAGCAGGCGTTTTGGGACGAGGACGGCAATATGGTCCTCGCCAACAAGTCCCAGTCCATCCAGTGGAACAGGGAGTCGATCGCGGATGGCGTCGGCATTCCGCTTGACAAGCTGCGTATCGTTGAAAATCCGACGGGCGGCAGCTTTGGCTGGTCGACCTGCGCCGGCAGTTTTGCCGTCATGGGCGTCTGTCTGCTCGCACTCGCGGACCCGGACGCGAAAATCACGCTGACGATGTCCTACGCGGAACATCAGGCGTACAGCGGCAAGCGTACGCCGTCGCATTCCAACGGGCGCATGGCATGCGACGAGGACGGCAAGATTACGGCAATCGAATTTGATTTCGGGGTGGATCACGGCGCCTACGACGACATTTCCATGAATTTGATCGCGAGTGTCGCGCGTTATCCGGGCTTTCCTTATGTAATTCCGAACGTCCGCGGCCTTGTCCGCATGGCTGTCACAAACCATGGCTTCGGCACCTCGTACCGGGGCTTCGGCTCGCCGCAATCCTATACCTGCTCCGAAGCGCTTGTGGATATGCTTGCGGAAAAAATGGGGCGGGACCCTTTTGAATTTCGTTACAATAATCTGGCGCGGCCCGGCGATTTCACGATGAACGGCCATCCCTACCGCGATCCGTCCATGGTCGAGCTCTACGACAAACTGCGTCCGGTCTATGAAGAGGCGAAAGCGCGAATCGCAGCGAAACCGTCGGACGGCGAATATTATTACGGGCTTGGAATCGCGAGCTGCGGTTTCAACGTCACCGTCGGTGTACACGACCACGCGGATATTTCACTTGAACTGAACGCGGACGGCACGGTGACGGCGTCCAACACCTGGCAGGACCCGGGGCAGGGCGGGGACATTGGTACGCTCGCGCACACGCACGAGTGCCTAAGGCCGCTGGGTCTGGAACCGGAGCAGATCAAGCTCAACATCAACGACAGCCACCGCTGCCCGAATTCGGGCATTTCTGCCGCAAGCCGCTGTCATTTCGCGGTGGGGCACGCGACGAAGGACGCGGCCGGGAAGATGCTTGCCGCGATGCGCAAGGACGACGGGACCTACCGCGGTTATGAGGAGATGGCCGCGGAGGGCCTTCCCACGAAGTTCGACGGCGCTTTCGACGCGACGGGCAGCGGCATAGACCTCAATCCCAACACGGGAGAAGCGGACCCGGTCATGACCGTCACTTACGGGGCGGAATTGGCCGAGGTGAGGGTGGACAAAAGGACGGGCAAAACACAGGTCACGCGGATCGTGTTTGTCAGCGACGTCGGCATGCTCGGCAATGTGCTTGCGGTCGAGGGACAGGCCTATGGCGGTATCTCGCATACCGTTGGATTCGCGCTGTCGGAGAACTACGACGATGTTAAAAAACACGGTACGTTCGCGGGCGCCGGCGTGCCGACCATCAAGGATATCCCGGACGACATCGAGCTCATCTTCCATGAGCGCGAGCGCGAATACGGCATCCACGGTTCGACGGGCTGCTCCGAGCTTTACCAATCGGCCGGGCATATGGCGATCCTGAACGCGATCAACAACGCGATCGGCGGCCGTGTCTACACGCTTCCGGCAACACCCGAGAAGGTCAAGGCGGTCATTGACCGCATACAGGATGGCGGCGAGGAAAATTATGAAAAATGGTATTTGGGCGAGGATATGTACGATGTTCTCGAGGACCTCAAAAATAATCCTGTGTAGGCTCCTGCCCCGATCGGAGATCGGATGAATTTTCAGGAAATCAGGGTATACGCGGAGGGGTGTTTGCGGGACACGCCCCCGCCTTGCAGTTGCGTCTGCCCTTTTTCGATCGATATCCGCGGGCTTGCGGAACAGGTTTTGAACGGGCGGTATGAACGCGCGTTTCGCGCTTATCGGGACGCGGTGCTGTTCCCGGGGATTGTCAGCAAGCTGTGCGCGGCCCCCTGCGGGGAGGTTTGCGTACGCGCGAAAATCTTTGACGGCAAGGTGGATTTGCCGGCCATAGAGCGGGGGATCGTGGAACGCGCGAGCAAGACGGAACCGGTGAGATACGCGGTTCCGCGAAAAAAAGAGCGTATCGCCGTCGTCGGCGGCGGGATGAGCGGGCTCGCTTGTACCTTGCGGCTTGCTTCTAAGGGCTATGCGCTGACGCTTTATGAAGCGGCGGAAAAAGTGGGCGGGCGCGTCCTCGGGCTGCTCGGTCAGGATGTAACGGAAGCCGATGTGAACCGCGCTTTCCGGTATATCGACTATGAGCTTCGGCTTGGCGAAGAGATTTCCCTCGCGGCCTTCGATGCCGTATGCGCGGAAAATGACGCGGTATATGTCGCGACCGGCGCGGGCGGGGCGGCGTTCGGCCTTTTGGAAGGCCGGGACGACCGGACGTCGTCGACTTTGCGCGCCGGCGTTTTTCTCGGCGGCTCGCTCACGGGTACAGACCCCGCGGGGAGTATCGAAAACGGGATTCGCGCGGCAAGCGCTGCGGAAGAATATCTCAAGACGGGGCGCGGCGGGGGTCTGGGGCCGCTGTTTGACAAAGCCGCGGTAGACGGGCGCTTCTATGATTTGACGTACCGCTTTGAAACGCCCGCAGCAGGGTCTGCGGCGGGGTC
>JAITNA010000094.1 GCA_031290715.1 Eubacteriales Family XIII. Incertae Sedis bacterium
CATGGAACCGTCGCCCAGATACCAGCGAAGCGGGAAGCAGAAGAAACGGAAGCGCTTGCCCTTCACCTTGTCGAGGTCGCCGCCGAGGTTTTCGACGCCGACGATGCCGTGGCCGAGCAGGGTCTTGTGGCAGGGCTCCCAAGAACCCCAGTTGCCGATCGCTTCGAGCTCGCCGAACTTCTTGTCGTAAGCTTCCTGCCCAAAGAGCCGGATGTACTCAAATTTGTCGAATTCGGCATAAGCCTCCTCGCCGAACTCGTTCTTGTACTCCTCGGTGATCGGAATCCCCGACGCTCCGAGCAGATTCATGCGCGTCGCGCCGTTGTTGCCCATCGCCGTGTGAAGCGGGTGGTCGAGCGCCTGTACGTCCATCGCGACGCACTTGACCTTGTGCGCGACAAACCACTTCCCGGCATCGACGCCGGTACCGGCTGAATAGTGGTAATAATTCTTGCTGTCGTCAAAGTTTCTGTGCTGCCCGGTGTTCAGGCAGACCACCATGCCTTCGAGCTCTTTCGGGTCGATACCGGCGCGCTGACAGGCGTCCTCGAGGTGCGCGGGGCCGATGAGCGTCGGCGTGCCAAGGCACTTGCTCTGATCCACTTTGGGCGCCCAAGGCCCCCAGTGCTCGATCCGGACATCAAGGCAGATGGCGTCGCCCGTGTACGCGTCGACGGGCATTTCATGCGTGTAGCGCGCCCTGCGGCCGTCAAACTCCGTTTCCATGACGTGGCGCGGCGCGTCGCAGTGCGTACCCGTGTGCATCGTGCAGGTGATCTTCTGCGTCAGGACGCCGCCCTTCGCGATCGTGTGCGCGTTCGTGATTTCCGGCTTGTCAAAATACGGCCAACGCGGAATCTCCGCACTGAACGGATGCGACAGATCAACAAATACTTTCTTTCCCATTTTCACTTTCCTTTCTTTTTTCTCTCTGCAATGCGCAAATGAAAAACAGCAACTGGTTTTTATGTGATTTACATAATATAATATTATGCAAAATCCTCTCTCATGCCCTCGCGGGCTTCCTTGCAACGCGCCGGTTCAAATCCCTCCCGCGTCCGTCAACTCATCCTGCTTCAAATCTTCTACTTCAAATCCTTCGTGACGCGGATCAAATACTCCCGCAGCGCGCGGTTCTGCGCTTCCGCCTGTTCGGGCGTCCACTTCTGATAGCCCTCCCCGGTCTTGAAGCCGATCTTCCCGTCCGCAACGAGCTGTTCGAGCAATTTCGACGGCTCCTTGTTGTCCGCGAGATACGGGATCACGCCGCGCTGAATGTTCAGCGAGAGATCCGTCCCGATCATATCGACATTCTCCAAGATGCCAAGGTGCGGCCAGCGAAGCCCCGGCCCATACTTCAGCGCTTCGTCCACGGTCGCCGCGTCCGCGATCCCCGCTTCGACCACATAGAGGGCCTCGCGCCAAATCGCGTGCTGCAAACGGTTCGCGATGAAGCCCTGTACGTCCTTCATGCATTTGACAGGCTTCTTGCCGATCTTCTTCAGATAATCATAGGTCGTATCGAGTACTTCGAGCGACGTTTCCTCGCCCTTGACCACCTCGACGAGCGGAATCAAATACGGCGGGTTCCAGAAATGCGTACCGACCACGCGCTCCTTGATCTGCGTTTTCTTCGCAATCTCCGTAATACTCATGACAGAGGTATTCGTCGCGAGAATGGTGTCCCCGCGGACAAGCGGCTCGATGTCGCGCAGCATATCCTGCTTGATCTCCATCACCTCGGGCACACACTCCACGACCAAATCCGTACCGCTCAGCGCCTCTTCCATATCGTCCGTGAACGAGATACGGCTGAGGATCGCCCCGGCTTCCTCCTCGGTCAGCGCGTCGTTTTCGATGAGGATATCGAGGTTTTTCCGGACGCCGTCGAGCGGATTGTTCTTCTTCGAGCGGGAGCGCAGCACCACGGACGTATCCTTGTCCTTCGCGAACACCTGCACAAGCCCGTTGCCCATGAGCCCCGACCCGAGTACCGCTACTTTTTTAATCTCCATTGTCCACCTTCTTTCTGCCTATAACAGCCGATCAACGGCCGATCTGTAACAACCGATGTGCGGCCGCATGCCTGTGCCGCGCCTACGCGTACGCGATGACCACAAGCACCTCGCAAACCTCGCGCCCCTCGTTCTTCATCTCGCGCCCCTCGTTCGGCCCGATATAAAGCGAATCCCCGGCCTTGAGATTGAACGTTTCGGTCTTTGACTTGACGGTCATCTCTCCGCTGAGGATATAGTAAACTTTCTCGTTCGGGCTGTTCTCTTCATAAGCCCAGTCCGCGCCGCCGCCCGGCAGGAAAAACGACTTGCCGATCCAAAACGTCTGAATGCCCGTTTCGTCCTTGCCTTGCAGCCGGAACGCGGTCATATCAAAATGCCCGGGCGCCGCGTAGGAATTCACATCCGCGATCGAAATCTTCTTCATTTTCCATCCTCCTTCAAAACATCGCTGAAAACTTTCCCAATACACAAAAGTAAAGCAAATCCCATGCCAATCCACAAGAATTTTACAATAATAACGACCCCCTCCATCGTGAACGCTCAAATATCAAGGC
>JAITNA010000121.1 GCA_031290715.1 Eubacteriales Family XIII. Incertae Sedis bacterium
GATTGCCGTATATCCCGCCCGCGTCGAAAGTGACCGTATAGAAAGTCGCGAGCAAGGGGTTGGGCAAGCCCGCGTAGATCGCGACATAGGTCACGTCGCCTGTGACTGCGGCCGCCAAAATATCTGCTTGCGGTATAAACGTTGCGGGATCCGTGTCGAGCGCCCAACCCGCAAACGCGTAGCCGGGGTTTGGCGCCACGCCCGGCGTCGAGGCCAATCCGGCGCCATTGCCCGGCGGATTGGCCAGCGTGCCATTTTCTTTTACCGAATAGGAGGTCCGGTTCCCGCCTGCGGACAGGGAGCCGTATTTGCCGCCCGCGTCGAATGTGACGGTATGAAAAGTCATGGCATCTAAAATCGGATCGGGCGTGCCCGCATACATCGCAATATAGGTCACGTTGCCGTTGACAGGCGCGCCGGAAATATCCGCGCTGTCCAATATCGGTCCAAGTGTGCCCGCCGGCGCCCAACCGAGGAAAGAGAGGCCGCTGCCCGCGGCGGGCGTCACGCCCGGCACGGAAATCCCGTCGCCCGTATTTCCATCCTTATTTGGATCCGCCAATGTCCCGCCGCCGCAGACCGTATAAGCCACCGAACTTTTCCCATCCATGCCCGTGAGGATCCCGTGCTTCCCGTCCGCGTCGAAGGTGACGCTGTAATAAGGCTGCCAGACGCCCCAGAGGTGGTAGACCTCATTTTCCGCCGCGGGAGCCGTATACTCTTTGCCGCCCTCGTAATCTACCACCGCGCCAACCGGCCCTGTGCCGTCTCCATTGTTCCATCCCAGAAAGAGATAGCCGTCCGGTTCCGGGGCTTGATAGGCGTTGTAGCCGATTGCGGTGAATTCTTCGTGATCCCCCGCGTACTGCGTGATATCGCCCGGGTCAGGGAGCGTTGACGCCGGATAGTTGATGTGATAGACGTAGACCGAAACTTTGTCCAATACATCCCATACCGCCGTCAGGCTGACGTCTCCCGCCACCGTGACGGTCGAGCCGGGATAGTAGAGTTTGCCGGCCGCGTCCGTCCAGCCGACGAAGGTCATATTGCCTGCAGACGGCGCCAGCGACCCGCCCGCCGCGTTCGGCGCCAGCACGCGCGCTTCCACGCCGCGCCGGTATTCCGCCGAATCTTTGGGAACGGCACCCGACCCGCCGCCGGGCAGATAAGTTACCGTATAGGTCTGCTGCTTCCAGTCCGCATAGACGGAGAGGTTGGCTGTCACCGGCATCTCCGCGGAGAGCGGTATCTTCTCGCCCGGTCCCGCCGGAACGACCCAACCTTGAAAGACCCCCTTGCCTTGAGCCGCTTCGCCGACAGCATAATCCACCGAAACGCCCGCCGCGCGCAGCGCAGCCTCGGGATCGCCGACATATGCCCCCTGCGCGCGGATATAGGTTCCGAGAAGGACAGCGCCCGCAAGCCCGTCATAGACCGAAACCGTATAAGGGTTCTGCGTCCATTTCGCGTAGAGGATGAGGTTTGCGCCCGGCATCCTGACCCGCGTGAAATCAAAGGCCGTATTGTAATCCGTGTCCGTGTACCAGCCATCAAACGCCCACGTCCCGCCTTCCGTGCGCGCAGGGTCCGCCGGGCGTTTGCCCGACAGATCGTCGCCCATCAGCAGCCCCGCGGCCGAGGGCACGGCGCTTCCGCCGCGAGAATCAAAAGTGATCGTGTAGCGCGCCCGGTCGTAGAAAAGATACTGGTCGGTCAGCGGCGGAGTATTTTGTACGGCGAAGGTACCTGCAGCGGTCTTTTTGAGCGCGTTTGGCGTCAGCGCGACCATCCCCGGAATTTCTTTCAGCGTGAAAGCGTTGCCGGGGCTGAAGACCGATTGTGAATAGGCGGCGTCCTGCGCGTACCATTTGCCGCCGTACTGTACCGCGCCCGGTTCGTTTTGCCCGCCTTCCGTCTCAAACATATAATGAAGATTGACCGTATACCCAGAGCTGATCCAGTTTGCCGTCACCGTTTGGCTTGTCCCCGACGCCGGAAGGAGATCGAGGGAGATTGTGATGATTTTGGATACGAATACCGTAGTGAATCCCGGCACCTTCCAGCCTTGAAATTTCAGTGTTCCCGTCGGAGTCGCGACGCTCGCGAGCGGCATCACGGGCCAGACGCCGGCGACCTCCTGCTCGTACTTCGCCCGAAAACCGTAGCGGTTCGTGTCCGAATAGCTCTGCCCGCCGATCGTGACCGTCGCGCCTCGCGATGAGCTGACGGCGCGGTCATACGGCGTGAACGCGAAGTCATAGGCCACGCGCTTGTAATAGGCATTGATCACAGTTGTCCCGTTGCCGAGAACCGTTTCGCTCGTCGCTTTCGCAAAACCGAAAGCCGTCCACGCGGGCGGCCTTTTCGCCTGAGGCTGTGCCGCGACCGCAGACGCGATGGCATCGGCCAATCCGGCCGTATTCGTCCCGGCCTGTGCCGTTTTTGTGAATTGTCCCGAATAATCATAATTCGCGGGGTCTGTACCCGCGTCCCCCGCGATGTTCGGCGCCTCAATCCAGACGGACACCGTATAATCTACCTGCTTTGCCGTCCAAACAGCGTAGAGCGTCGTGTCGCTGTTGATCACAGCCCCAAAGTTGAAAGCCGCGCCGCCGTCTTGCAGCGACCAATGCGCGAACGAATAGCCTTCCCGTGTCGGCGGGATGGGCGGGCTCGCCGCCGTGCCTGTCGTCACCGTTTCAAAAGGCACCTGCGTCCCGGCGGATATGAAATAAACGAAAGATTTGCCCGTCTCCAGCGATGGCGTCAGCGTGATGTCCGCCGACACGGCGGCCTGAAAACTGTAAGCCGCCCCATTGAGCTTCCAACCGGAAGCCGCGTCAAAATGTTTTCCGTCCGGCGCGGTGAACAGGCTCATCTCCCCTGCCGCAGGTTCTGCCGCCGACGCGCCCGCCGGAACGTGTTTCGTCAGGAAAGGTTCGCCGAAACCGTTGAGAAAGGTGACGAGGCAGTCGCTCGTAAAACGCGCGAACAGCGACAGATCATGCGTGACAGGCGCCCCGAAGCTGTAGGGGCTGCTGTCCGGCGCGCCAAACTCGTACCAGCCGAGGAAATGCATCTGGTTCGCCTGGGCGGCAATCGCATACGCGACCGCGCCCGGGTTCTTCGCTTCTTGCCCATCGTCAAGATATTGCGTGATTCCCTGATAGGCGATGGATCGCGTCTGTGAATCGCTCTCCGCGCCGTCCGCCGCCATCGAGAGCTGATAAAAGCGCACGGTATTTTTCGATTCGCCATCCGCGTATGTCGGCGCCGCCATCGCAAACAGCATCGCCAGTACGCAAAAAACCGAAACCAAACTAAACTGCCCCATTCTCCAGATACAGGAGGTTTTATTAAATTTATTCTCTGACATCCCCATATCCCCAAAACCATCAAACCCATTGAGCCATCGAACTATTGGGCCGCACAGCCGCGCAGCCCC
>JAITNA010000131.1 GCA_031290715.1 Eubacteriales Family XIII. Incertae Sedis bacterium
ATTGCGGACGCGGACATACACCGCTCGTATATGGAAAAAGTCGTCTGCGAAGCCGCGTGGAAAAAGGAGATGTTTTCGCCCGGCTACCTTGTGGATTCGATCTATATCGGCGGCGGGACGCCGAGCATCCTGCAGCCCGCGCTCATCGAGGAATTGCTCGACGCCCTGTACGCGACCTGCGACGTCGCGGACGACGCGGAGATCACGATAGAGGTCAATCCGGGGGCGGCGAACGCGGACTTGTTTGCGGCCTACCGCGCGAACGGGGTGAACCGCGTCAGCATCGGCGCGCAATCCTTCAACGCGGATATGCTGGCTTTCCTCGGCCGTATCCACAGCCGCGAGAACGCACTGGCCTGCTATGCCGACGCGCGGAACGCCGGATTTGAGGACGTCAATCTCGATCTGATTTTCGGGATTCCGGGACAGGATTTGGCCATGTGGGAGCGCGATCTGCGCACCGCCGTGAACCTCGGCCCGACGCACCTGTCGTTTTACAGCCTGCAAATCGAGGAGGACACGCCGCTGTACGCGGACTTCATGAACGGCCGCATACAGGAGCCGGACGAGATCGAGGACCGCCGCATGTACCATTTAGCCAAGGAATACACGGAAGGCCTCGGCTATCTTCATTACGAAATTTCCAACTGCGCCAAGCCCGGCAGGGAGTCGCGCCACAACCTCAAATACTGGTCGATGGACGACTACATCGGGCTCGGGCTCGCCGCGCATTCGTACATGCGGGGCCACCGGCTTTCCAATACTTCGTCGCTGCCCGAGTACCTGACCGCGGCCGGTACGCCTGAGATGGTCGATTGGATGCACAAAAGCACGACGTCCGAGGAGATGAGCGAGTACATTTTTCTGGGGCTGCGGCGCACGGCGGGCATCGACCTCGCCCGCTTCCGCGCGTCTTTCGGAAAGGATTTCTGGGAGCTTTACGGGGAGGAAACCGCCGGGCTCATTCGCCGCGGCCTGCTCGAACACAGCGGGGACGTCCTGCGCCTGACCGCGCTCGGCCTCGACCTCGCCAACAACGTATTTCGGGAATATATTTAGGGTTCGTTAAACAGGCAAATTTCAGGAGGTATTCATGTTCAGCAAGACTTCATCCCATCCTTCCGCTGCGATAACAATAATAATATTGTTGCTGGCGATTTCGCTCTCCCTGTCTTTTTCCGCTTGCAAGCGCGGCGGCGGCGAAAACGGCGGCTCCGGGGGCGCGGGCGAGTCCGGAAGCTCCGGGGGCTCTTCGGATTCCGATCCGGGGGACGGCGGGGGCGCGGGAACGGATACGCCCGGCGGCGCGGGGGATTCGGCGGATCCCGAAGCGCTTTGGTACTACGAGGAGGAGCGCGCGGAGCGTTATGCCGCGTTTGCGCAAATACGCCCCGACCTCACGATGGAGGATGTGGTTTGGATGGTCGATTGCGACCTCGACCTGCCGCCCTACGAAGATACGCATGAGGTCCCCGACCCGAACAGCCTGACCCTTCTCGTGAACAAGCATTTCGGCCTGCCGCAGGACTATGTGCCCGCCGATCTGATCTCCGTCGGCAGCGCGCAAATGCGCAGCGAATCCGCCGCCGCCCTGAACGCGCTGATCTCGGACGCGGAGGGGCAGGGGCTCGGAATCTGGGCGCAGTCGGGCTTCCGCGCCTACGGCATTCAGCAATCCCTGTACAACAATTATGCCGCGACCGACGGACAGGCCGCCGCCGATACCTACAGCGCGCGGCCGGGATTCAGCGAGCACCAAACGGGCCTGACGGTTGACCTCAACGACATCACCGACGCTTTCGGGCAGCGGCCGGAAGGGATTTGGGTCAAGGAACACGCGTGGGAATACGGTTTCATCATCCGTTATACGGAAGAAAACCAGTCGATCACCCTCTATGTGCGCGAGCCGTGGCATCTGCGCTACATCGGCCGCGAACACGCAGAGGCCATGCGGGACCTCGGCTTCACATCCTTTGAAGAATACTGGGCCAAATACATCAAACACGCCCCATCCGCGGTCGGATAAGGCGCGTTGTTATCTCGCTTGTTGGGTTCGGCGCGCCGCCGTTTTACGGGTTCAGCGCTCTGCCGTTTTACGGGTTCAGCGCGTCGTAATCCGTTTCGCCCGTCCGAATGCGCAGCGCCCCGCGCAAATCGTAACTGAAGATCTTTCCGTCGCCGACCTCCCCCGTGAACGCCGCCGCTTTGATGGCGCTGATCACTTTTTTCTCCCATTCCTCGGAAGAAACCACGATCTCAAATTTGATTTTCGGGGACAGGGTGACGATGACCTCCTGCCCTCTGACGAGTTCCGTATATCCCTTTTGGACGCCGTGCCCCATGATCTGAGAAACGGTAATGCCGTTGACCTCGGCGTTTGTCAGCGCGTCAATCACGTCGTCGAGCTTGTCCTCGCGGACGATCGCCTCTACTTTAATAATCATTCTCCACTCCCTCCGTTGCTGTTATTACATTATTATTATTCAATTCATGTGCCGAGCCGTCAATCAAGCCCGTTGAACGACGGATACGCGTGCTCGCCGTGTTGGGAAAGATCGAGCCCGAGCGATTCATCCTTGTCCGTGACGCGAATCGAGCCGAACGCGCGCGTGATGGCATAGCAGATGAGCGTGCCGACGACCGCGACCGCAATGGTGATGAGGATGGCGATGAACTGCCGCAGAAGCTGCTCCGGCGCGCCGTACACAAGGCCGTCGACGCCGCCCACCGCCGCCTGCGCGAAAATGCCGGTCATCAGGCCGCCGAAGATACCGCCGACACCGTGGCAGCCGAACGCGTCGAGCGCGTCGTCGATACGCAGGATCTTCTTGACCAAGGTGATGCCGAAAAAGCAAGCCGGGGCGACGAGAATCCCGATGATGAGCGCCGCGTATACGGGAACGAAGCCCGCGCCCGGCGTGATCCCGACAAGCCCCGCGACCGCGCCCGTGCAAGCGCCGACGAGCGTCGGTTTGCCCTGCTTGAACGTATCGATGGCCATCCATGAAATCATCGCCGCCGCCGCCGACACCGCCGTCGTCAGGAAGGCGTGGCCCGCCAGTTCGCCCGCGGCAAGCGCGCTGCCCGCGTTGAAGCCAAACCAACCGAACCACAGAAGTGCCATGCCGATCATCACGAAAGGAATGTTGTGCACGCGATAGTTGATACTGGCGTAGCCCCTGCGTTTGCCGAGCAGCAGGCAGAGGACAAGGCCGGTGACGCCGGAGCTGATGTGGACGACATTGCCGCCCGCGAAATCGACGGATTCAAGCCAGCCGCCGCCAAGCAGGCCGCCCTCTCCCCACACCATATGCGCGAGCGGATAGTAGACGATGATGGACCAAAGCCCCAGAAAAATGAAGAGCGATTTGTAGCGCATTCTGCCGCCGATGCTGCCCGTGATGATCGCCGGCGTGATGAGGGCGAACATCATTTGGAACACCGCGAATACGAAGATGGGAATCGAGCCGCCCTCCGCTTCCGGATCGAGCAGATCGTTCATGGAATAGCCGGAAAACCCGATGTGGCTGAACGAACCGATGATCCCCCCCGTGTTGCCGCCGAACGACATGGAATACCCGAGTACCATCCAAAGCACAATGCCCAGTCCCATGATACCGATAGACGCCATCATATTATTCACGACATTTTTCCGGCGCCCGAGCCCCCCGTAGAAAAAACCGAGCCCGGGCGTCATAATCATCACGAGCGCCGCGCAGATGATGACGAAAGCCGTATCGCCTGTATTGACCATTACTGATTACCTCTCTTTCAAATCAGTTCGGCCCGGACAGTTTCCGGACCGTATCCATATGCTATATGCTTCAACTTCTTTTCTTTTCTATTCTATTCGTCCTGCAGCGCGCCGAAGCCCTCCTCTCCCGTTCTGATCTTGATCACATTTTCGACATCGTAGATGAATATTTTCCCGTCGCCGAAGTTGCCCGTGAACAGCGCTTTCTTGGCCGCTTCCACGATCGTATCGACGGGAATCTTGCTGACGACGATCTCCGCTCGAATCTTGGGCAGCAGGTGCGGCTCGATCTCAACGCCCCTGTAATATTCGGTGTCATGCCCTTTTTGCATACCGTAACCCATGATGTTCGTAACGGTCATGCCCGTAATGCCGACCTCGTGCATCGCCGCGTCCAAAGCCTCGAATCCGCTCGGCCGTGTGATAATGGAAACCTTCGTGAACTTCGGGACATCCGCATCGCGCGCCCTCGGCTCCCGCGTGTCCGTAACGGTAACGGCGGGTCTTGCCGGCGGCGTTCCCGCGCCCTCCCCCGTCCCCGGGATATCGGGAATGCTGTCCCGCCCGATCGCGCCGACGCTCTGCACGGAAAGCGCAAAGTCCGCATACGCGCTCGGAAGCCCGTGCTCGGAGACATCAAGGCCCTCGATCTCCGCTTCCGCGCTGACCCTGAGCCCCATCGTTTTTTTGATAATGGTGAATGTGACAAACATCGTCACGCCCACAAAGACGCCGATGGCCGCGACGCCGACAACCTGCGCAAGCAGCTGGCTTCCGCCGCCGCCATAGAACAAACCGGTATCCGTCGAGAGAAAACCGACTAAGATGGTACCGGCCGCCCCGGCCGCCCCGTGAACGGCAATCGCGCCGACAGGATCGTCAATCTTGAGTTTTTTGTCGATAAAAGTGATCGCGCCTATGACTGCGAAGCCGCTGACAATGCCGATGATCACCGCGCCGAGCGGGCTGACCGCGTCGCAGCCCGCCGTGATGCCGACAAGCCCCGCGAGTGCGCCGTTGAGCGTCAGGGATACGTCAGGGGATTTGTACAAAGCCCATGTAACCAATAGCACCGTCGCGGTGGCCGCCGCCGCCGAAAGGTTTGTGGTCATGAAGATGTGTCCCATGGCGTCCAAAGAAGCGTCGTCGCCCGCCGCCACCGTAGAAGCGCCGTTGAACCCGAACCAGCCGAACCAGAGGATGAACACGCCGAGCGCCCCGAGCGGGATACTGTGCCCGAGGATGGCTCTGGATTTGCCGCTCTTGGAATACTTGCCGATACGGGCGCCGAGAATCTTCGCCCCGACGAGCGCCGCGACGCCGCCGGTCATATGGACGATGGTCGAACCCGCGAAATCATGAAAGCCCGCGCCGACATTGTTGAGCCAGCCGCCGCCCCATGCCCAGTGCGCTTCAATGGGGTAAATCAGCGCGCTGATCACCAAAGTATAAATACAGTATGCCGAAAACTTCGTCCGTTCTGCCATCGCGCCGGAAACGATGGTCGCCGCCGTCGCGCAGAACACGGTCTGGAAAATCACAAAAGACCAAGGCGATACGCCGTCGGGCGCCGCCGTGTAGATCGTCTGCCCGAAAAGGGCAATATCGGGAATCCCGATGAAGCCGCCGACCGAAGTCCCGAACATGATACCGAAGCCCACGAGCCAGTACATGATCGACCCAAAAGAAAAGTCGATCAAGTTCTTCATAATGATGTTGCCCGCGTTCTTCGCCCTCGTGAAGCCGGTTTCCACCATCGCGAATCCGGGCTGCATGAAGAAAACAAGCGCCGCCCCAAGCAAGACCCAAATTGTACTTGCAGAGTTGAATTCCATACGTCTACCTCCTTGACACTCTCTATAAACGACCCTCTGAAATAATGATTTCAAAGAAATTATATCGCATATTTTAAGATATGTCAAACAGTTTTTAATATTCAGAAAATTCAAATCAAACCCACAATGCAAAAGAAAGCACGGGGACGTGTGTCAAGGGGACAACAACTCCCTCACTGATACTTTATCATTTTTATGAGCTGTGATTCACCCTCGGAATCCTGATCCGTGATTCTGCGGAATCCGTTGTCCAAATAGAAATTTGTCAATACTGCTTTGTCCTCAC
>JAITNA010000165.1 GCA_031290715.1 Eubacteriales Family XIII. Incertae Sedis bacterium
CGCCATCAAACGCAGCCTGTTTTTCGCGCCGAAGTTGTATCCCATGATCGGCAAAGCGCCTTGATTCAGCCCCTGCACCGGCATCATGATGAACGTATTGACGCGATAATAAACACCGAGTACGGCGACTGCCGCCGTCGAATACGTGATGAGGATCGCGTTGAGCCCGCTGATCAGGACGGGCATGACGGCCATCATGACAATAGAGGGCGCGCCTACCGCCAAAATGTCCAAGATCATGCGGCCGCGGATTCGAAATCCTTTGAAGGACACGCGCACCGCGTGCTTCTTCCGTACAAAAAGGAAGAGCGCGATCAAGCACGAAATCATCTGGCCGAAGATCGCAACATAGCCGGCGCCCGTCACGCCGAGGGCCGGCGCGCCGAAGAGCCCTATGATGAAGATCGGCGCGAGGAACGAATTGACGACGGCGCCGGTGATATTAAAGATCATCGGGTAGAGCATATTCCCGGTCGCCTGAAGGATTCGTTCGATGACGACCGAAAAACACGAAAATATCGAGCCGACCGTCACAATGCGGCAATAGATCAGGGCCATCGCAAAAATCTCCGGTTCGTCAGCCGGATTCGCGAAAAGAGAAAGAAAGGGCCCGGACAAGAAAAACCCGAACAGCGCGTAAAAAACCCACACAAAGATGGCGAGCAGGAATCCATGCGCCGCGGCGGAGTTGGCCTCAGCCTGCTTTTTCTCCCCGAGCCTCCGGGAAATCAGCGACGATAGCCCTACGCCGATGCCCATGGTGATAGACATGATGAACATCTGCACGGGAAAAACAAGCGTCACGGCGGTGAGCGCGTTTTGCGAAACCTTTCCCAGAAAAATGCTGTCGACGATGTTGTAAAGCGCGAAAACAAACATCGAAATCATCGGCGGCACCGACATATTGCGAATCAGCTTCCCGACCGGCATCGTCCCCATTTTGTTTTCGGCAGCGGGGTTGTTATCTATATGATCACTCAAAAATCATTCCTTTCTTCTGCATTTTCTGTATTTTCCGCGTTTCCCTCTCCCTCATCGGAGGCACCGTCCTTCCCTTTTCCCCTCAGCGCCTGCTCCAAAATGATCGCGAGGATCACGCCGACGAGCAGCCCGTTGGAAACAAAGGGGACGATGACATCCGGCAGTTTTTCAAAGACCTCCAGCGGCTGCATCATGATTCCCGTGCCGGCCAGCATGGAGATTCCGACCGCAAAGCCCATCGTTTCCGTGATGTTCGCCTTTTTGAAATTGTCGAGCCCCTGCTTGATGATGACCGCGAAGAGAACGAGCAGCGCCCCGTATCCGACCGAGGGGGGGATCGCCGCAAAAAAGAGGCCGACGGGGCCTATGACGCCGAGGACGATCATGGCCGCGCTGCCGAGATAAAACGGCTTGCGCGTCGCGACGCCCGTCATGCGGATGATTCCCATCGAGGTCGCGAAAGGCACGAAGCCGATGGTCGCAAAAACCCCGGTCAAAATGCTCGCGGCGCCGAAACACATCGTCCCGCGATTGAGCTGTTTTTCTGTGAATTCCTCTCCGATGACATCAGCGGTACCGAGAAAACTCGCAATCACATTCGCGAAAAGCAGGAAGGAGCCAATGATACAAGTGAGCAGAATACCCGCGTCAAACTCCGGCGCCCCCCAAGCAAACGGCTGCGGCAAAATGATGAACGACTGCTGCGAACCCATATCGCTAAAATCGGAAATACCGACGCCTGTCGCGAAAATCCATCCGACCGCCACCCCGATCAGGATGGCAATGCTCTTCAGGAAAGCCGTCCCCTTGATGTTGATGAGGATCATCGCGGCCACCGTGATCCAGAACGCGGCGAAGTCTTTCGGAGCGATCACCTGCCCGCCGTAGATGGTCCCGAACATCCCCGCGACAAAACTCATGCTGAGCTGTATCGGCATGAGGACAAGGAAAATGCCGTTGACAAGCGGCGAAAAAAGGCGCGAGATATATTTCATCTTGCCGGACAGCCCAAGCACGATGATGATGGCCCCGGAAATCAGCATGCCCAATTCCAAACTGGCCCTCAAATGCGCCAAATCGCCGCCCGTCGAGGAGGTGATGGCCGCCAGGCTGATCCACACCGTGAGCCACAGGCCGGACGGCCCGTCGATGATGGGATAGCGGTGCCCAAGCCGCATCTGTATGATGGAAAGGACCCCGCACAGAAAAAACGTGCGCAGCAGCATATCGGAAATCTCGGCATGCTCCAATCCCAAACCTTTTGCAATAATTACGGGCATGATCGCCGCGTTCGCAATGAAGAGGATCATGTGCTGAACCCCGTACATTGCCGATTTTTTGTTATCCAACCTGTATTCTAGGCCATACCTAATCATAAGAAAACTCCTGTCGATCGTACTGTTACTGCGTTTATTACGTTATAATAAAAAGCATGAAACATGCCGCTGCTGTCATTTTGGCGGGAGGACGTTCCTCCCGGATGGGTACAAACAAGGCCTTTCTCCGTCTGAACGGCAAGACCTTCATCGAGATCATGCTAGAGAAGGTCACGGCTTACGAAGAAATCTTCATCTCTTCCAATGAACCGGATTTGTACGCTTTCATCGGTATACCTGTCGTCCCGGACCGCGCAAACGGCCTTGGCCCCATGGAAGGAATCCGGGCTTCGCTTGAAGCCGCCGACTTTGACTACGTGAGCTTCCTCCCCTGCGACGCCCCCCTGATCCCGCGGGGGCTCGCGGAAACCATATTGGAAAGAGCAAAAGGCCATGACGCCGCCCTCCCTGTTTTCGGCGGCAGAAAAGAGCCGCTGCTCGCCTGTTACCGCAAGACGCTGATCCCCCTGCTTGAGGAAATGGAAGCCGCCGGAATACGAAAAGCCGGAGCCGTTTTTCAGCGTTGCGATACAGCCGTCGTCGATCTCGCCGCGCTCACGCGCACATTCGGCGATCCGAAAGACTATCTGATCAACGCAAACGACCCCGAAACATTTCAATCCCTCGCCAACATCCCGCCGGACTGATCCGGCGCTGATTCCCGGGTCCCTATGAAGGGATTTGCATTTGCTTTAGACCCTCCGCGATGGTCAGGGGCGCTCCCGTCGCCGCCTGCACATCTTCCGCCGTATAGTCCGGATGTATTTCCGTCAGGACGAGCCCCTCGGGCCGCACATCGATGACCGCCATCTCCGTGATGATCTGATCGACGACGCCCACCGCCGTCAAAGGCAGGGAGCATTCGCCGAGAATTTTCAGGTCAACCCGCTTGACCTCGCCGGTTTGCTTGTCCTTCACGACCTGCGTATGCTGCATGCCGACGATGACTTTCTTGGCGCCGACGACGAGGTCCATGGCACCGCCCATGCCGGGAACCAACTTGCCCGGCACGATCCAGTTGGCAATATTGCCCTTTGTATCGACCTCAAGCGCCCCGAGTACCGTCGCGTCGACATGGCCCCCGCGGATGAAGCCGAACGATGTCGCCGAGTCAAAGCACATAGCGCCGGGCAGCAAGGTGACATACTGCGCGCCCGCGTTGATGATGTCTGCATCCTCTGCGCCCGGCTGCGGCGCGGGGCCCATGCACATGATGCCGTTTTCGGATTGCAAAACGATCTCCACGCCCTCCGGCAGATAGTTGGCGACCAATGTCGGCAGGCCGATGCCGAGATTGACGACGTCGCCGTCCTTGAGCTCCTGCGCGACGCGCGTTGCGATAATGACCTTCGGGTCCCTCGTGTCTTTCTTTACAACTGCCATGGTTTTTCACCTCCTACGATCGTATCGACCAATATCCCCGAGGTCCCGACCGCGTTCGGATCCAATTCGCCGGTTTCCACAATCTCGACCGCCCCGACGATCACATGGTCGGCCGCCCCCGCCATCAGCGGGTTGAAATTGACCGTTGAACCACGATAAACAATATTTCCGAACTTGTCAACCTTGTTGCCGCGAATGAGCGCGAAATCCGCCCGGATCGGAAGCTCAAGCAGATAATCCACACCGTTCAGCGTGATGACCTGTTTGCCCTCGGCCACGATGGTGCCGACGCCGGTCCGCGTCAAAAACCCGCCAACGCCCGTACTGCCGCAGCGCACCTGCTCCGCCAGCGTCCCCTGCGGCACAAGCTGAACTTCGATCTTGTCCGTTTCGATGTCGGTGTTCATCCGCTGCGCCACTTCCTTGTTCAGGCCGACATGCGAAGCGATCAGCTTCTTGACCAAACCCGCGCTGACGAGTTTGCCGATCCCCCGGCCCGGCGTGCCGGCGTCATTGCCGATCACCGTGAGATTTTTCGCACCCTTTGCCACAAGCGCGTCCATGAGGATTTCAGGGGAGCCGCATGACATGAAGCCGCCCACCATGATCACAG
>JAITNA010000172.1 GCA_031290715.1 Eubacteriales Family XIII. Incertae Sedis bacterium
AAGCTCCTGACGGAATATGCCGGATTTTCGGAACCCGCAAAGCTGTGCGTGTCCGCGGTACTGATCGTTCTCGCAGCCGTCCTGCTCGTAAAAGCGAGCCGGGGTATTTCTTTGAAATGCTGAGCGTGTTGTTATTTAGGTTGTGTTTGCAATGGTTTTTTTCAAGCGTTGACTTCGGGATAAAGGAGATGAATCGGATGGAGATACTTGACGATGTGCGGGATTATTACGGGAAGCAGTTGACGGGACGGGGCGATTTGCAGACGGGCGCTTGCTGCTGCCCGCCCGATGCGCTGTCCGCGGAGGTGCGCGCCGCGGCGCCGTTCATCGCCGATGAGATCAACGCCAAATTCTACGGCTGCGGCTCGCCGATTCCTCCAATGCTGAAAGGGACGACGGTACTCGACCTCGGCTGCGGGACGGGGCGCGATGTTTATATCGCCGCGAAATTGGCGGGGGAGGACGGCTTTGCCATCGGCGTGGATATGACGGAGGAACAGCTTGCGGTCGCCCGCGCCTATGAAGAGGAACAGCGCGTGCGCTTCGGGTACAGCCGGTCAAATGTCGTGTTTCATACGGGATATATCGAGGACCTTGCCGCGCTCGGCATCGGCGATGCTTCGGCGGATGTTGTGATTTCCAATTGCGTCGTCAATCTTTCGCCGAACAAGGAGGCGGTTTTCAGGGAAATCTATCGGGTGCTGAAGCCCGGCGGGGAGCTGTATTTTTCGGATATCTTTGCCGATCGCCGGATTCCGGAAGCGCTTGCGGCCGACCCGCTGCTGCGCGCGGAATGTCTTGGCGGCGCGATGTATACGGAGGATTTTCGCCGGATGATGGCCCGCGTGGGATTTGTTGATTTTCGCGAGATGAACGTTTCGGCTGTGTCGATCGGAAACGAGGAAGCCGAACGCAAGGCGGGCTTCGCGGGATTCACGTCACGGACCGTGCGCGCGTTCAAGCTCTCGGGGCTTGAGGATATTTGCGAGGACTACGGGCAGGTCGCGTATTACAAGGGAACCATCGAAGGATATCCGCATTTCTTCGACCTCGACGGCCAACATCGCTTTTTCACGGGGAAGCCGCTGCTCATCTGCGGGAATACGGCGCTCATGCTGCAAAAAACGAGGTTCGCGCCCGCGTTTTCGGTCGTCGGGGATACCTCCGTACATTACGGGCCGTTTGATTGTTCAGGCGGCGGCAGTCACAATAACAACAGCAATAACAGCAGCGCGCCCCCGGACGGCGGCGGGTGCTGCTGAATCCCGCTCATCTATCGCAACTATTTATTCTCCTACTTATCCTCCAACCCGTCCTTCTTGCTCGCGGCCGAAATGAGCAGCGTGATTGCGAGCGCGACCGCCGCTACGACGATGAGCAGGATGAACGACGTGAAGTATACGCCGCCGAAGCCCTCCGCGTCTGACGCTTGCTGAAGCTTGCTCGAAAGCAGCGGCCCGATGATCGCGCCGACCGCAAGCGAGAACGTCACCGCGCCGAGGATCACCTGATAATATTTCGGCCCGAAGAATTTGTTGACAGAAGCCGCCAAAAGCGCCGGGGTGCCGCCGTAGCATATGCCGATGAGCGGGAGCCCGATGAATACAAAGGCCGCGCTGCCCGTCGCCGTCGCGAGAATTAGGATCGCCCCGCCGACAAGCATGATCAGCGTATTGATGGTCATGGTTTTCCGGCGGCCGATTTTGTCAAAGATCGTTCCGATGATCGGGCGGCCCGCGCCGTTGAAAACGGATACGATGAGCCCCATGACCGCTGGCGCGCCGAACAACACCGCGATCGGCGCCGCGCTGTTGATCACAAGCAGACCGCCGATACACATGAAAGCAGTCCATGCGAAGATCAGCCAAAACGTGCCGGTTTTTACCGCTTCCCCGAGGGTGAAATTCCGGGGGGCCGCCGCCGCGTCGTCCGCGCCCGATGCCTTGGCCGGAGCCGCCGCTTCGGGAATCTTGACGAAGAACGAGCCGACGATGAGGACGACGGCAAAAATCACGCCGAGGATGAGGAAGGTGCTGCGAATCCCGACGGAATCCGGCGACGACAGCACACTGACAAGGCTGCCGAGCGCGAGCCCGCCGACGCCGAAGCCGAGCAGCAGGATGCCGGAAGCCATTCCCGCGCGTCCCGGAAACCAACGCGCGATCACGCCGAGCAGCGTATTGTAGGAAAGCCCGACCCCGCCGCCGCCGAGGACGCCGAAGAAAATATAAAGCACCGCCAGCGTTTTGCCCGGCGCGTTCTCGTCAAAGAGCAGCATGATTCCCGCGTAGCCGACAAAGATACAAGCCGCCGAAAGCAGGATGATGAAACGATGCTTCATCCTTGCGGCCAACTTGCCCGCGAGAAACCCGCCGATACAGAAGCAGGTGATCGTGATCGAGAACGTCATCGAAAGCTGCGTGGGCGTCCAGTCCGTGAAGATCGCCGTCAAGGGCGCGCGGAAGATGGACCAGCCGTAGACAAGACCGAGGAAGAGCAGCATGACCGTACCCGCGGCCAAATAGAGATACTTTTTATGATTGCCCATTGAAACAACTCCTATCCATTATGAAAATCATATAATACCGTAATAAGGAATTTTACCATAAAACACAGCCAAAATGCAGACAAGGGGAAATTCCTTTA
>JAITNA010000191.1 GCA_031290715.1 Eubacteriales Family XIII. Incertae Sedis bacterium
ACGCTCAGCGATTTGTTCAAACTCGCCCTCGGGCTCCTCTTTGCGGGGGCCGCTTTTCTGTCGAATTACTACGGGAAGCTGTCGCTCCCGGAGCAAATCGCAAACGACGAAAAGATGGAACGCCTTTTTTCGCTGGCGAAGAACGAGCTCGCGGCGCACGCGGGCGACGCCGCGTACAGGCACGCGGTACTGCGGCAGCTTGCAACCGCGCACATCGAGGAAACCGTCAGCTGGTATCATTTCAACAGCAAAAACGCCCCGGAGCTCTTGATTGGGTAGAAAACCGCCCCCCTTGACACACGTTCTTTCTTACACGTTCTTTCTGAAATTGATTGTCCGGTGAAGAGCCGGGGTGGTAAGGACGACTGGGGTGGGCTATAATATCTGTATGGTGATGAATGAAGAACAGCTTTATGCATTTGGCGCGCGGATGGGCGCGGAGCTTTTGCCGGGTACGGTGGTCGCGCTGACGGGCGGTCTTGGGGCGGGCAAGACGGTGCTGGCGAAAGCGATCGCCGCGGGCCTTGGCGTGACGGAGCCGGTCACGAGCCCGACGTTCACGATCCTTTGCGAATACCGTTCCGGGCGGCTGCCGTTTTATCATTTCGACGTCTATCGGCTTGGCGGCGTGGGCGCGGGGCGTCATGCGGCTGGCGGGTCGGGCGCGGGGACGGAGCTTGACGCCGGCGGCTGCGTAAGCGAGATGGATGAACTCGGCTATGAGGATTACTTTTTCGGCGATGGCGTGACCGTCGTGGAATGGGCGGATTTGATTGAGGAGCTGCTGCCCGCGGACACCGTCCGCATTCGATTGGAATATACCTCTGATCCCGGTGCCAGGTCCGTGGAAGCGATATATGGAATCTGACAGCATGAAAGAACAAGAAATCAGAGCACCCGGAGCTGTCAGGGAACCTCTGCTCGCGATCGACACGACGGGGCCGCTTTGCTCCGTTTGCCTGAAAACAGCGGACGGTCGCCTGATACGCCGCGCGGGCCGCGAGGGGCTGAAACACCTGACTTCCCTTGTGCCGATGATCGCGGAAGCAGTATCGGAAGCCGGCCTTGCGCCGAAAGACCTTCGCGCGGCCGCGGTTTCCGCGGGGCCGGGTTCGTTCACGGGTATCCGTATCGGCGTCGCGACCATCCGCGCGCTTGCGCAGACTTTGGACATCCCCGTCGTCAAGGTACCGACACTTGAAACCTTTGCCTACCTCGCAAAGGGCCGGATCGCCTGTCCCATATTCGACGCGCGGCGGGCGCAGATGTACGCGGGCGCGTATTTCATGGAAGAGGACGGAAGAATTATGACAATTGTGCCGGGGGACGCGTGGCGGCCGGAGGATTTTTTCCGGGCGCTGACGAACGCCGCGCCGCCGCTCGCGGTCTATTTGCGAAAAATCGGGCGGGAAGCGGAGATTCATTTCATGGGGGACGGGGTTTCGGTATTTTCCGCGCAGATCGAGGACTTTCGGGCGGGGCTGACCGGGCCGCCTGTCAGGATCGGCTCGGAGGTGCAGGACGCTATGGCCGTATTGGAATGGGCCTTGGTGAACGGCCGTTTGACCGGATATGAAACACTGGAACCGATCTATCTGCGCAAAGCGGAAGCGGAGCGGAAATTGGAAGAGAAAACAGCGCGGGAGGGTTTGGATGCCAAAGCGCGCGCGGCGGTCAAGCTGCGCGTGCCGGACGCGGACGACGAGGATTTGTTTCGCGGCGACGTCTACGGTATCTCGGTGATTGAACGGCTGTCCTTCGGAGAGCCTTGGCTCGAACGGAGCATTCGTGACGATTTGCTGCTCGGCTACAGCGACTATGTGCTCGCGGAGCGGGACGGGGTCGTACTCGGCTACGCGGGGCTGCACCGCATAGTGGGCGAGGGCCATATTACAAACATCGCGGTACACCCATGCGTTCGGGGGCAGGGGGTCGGCACGGCTGTCCTTTCCTGGTTGATGAGCCGCGCGGAAGAGCAAAGCATTGGCAGCTTCACCTTGGAAGTACGGGCGGGAGATGATATCGCGGGCGCGTTTTATCGAAAAATGGGATTTGAAACGGATGGGCTGCGAAAAGATTATTATTCAAAAACGGGCGGGGGCCGTGAGGACGCGCTCATCATGTGGCGGCATATATGACGGGTAACGGGGCGGCGGGCGGCGGGGCGGTGCTCCTCGGCATAGAGTCGAGCTGCGACGAAACCGCGGCGGCGGTCACGGCGGGCGGGCGAACGGCGCTGTCCAATGTCATTGCGTCGCAGATTGATGTCCACAAGGTATTCGGCGGCGTGGTGCCGGAGATCGCGGCGCGCCATCACTTGACGGCGGTCAACGGCGTCGTTTCGGCGGCGCTGAGCGAAGCGGGGATTTGCGCGCGGGATGTGGACGCCATCGCGGTCACAAAGGGGCCGGGCCTTGTCGGCGCCGTACTCATCGGATTGGCCACAGCCAAAGCCATGGCGTTTGCCCTCGGCAAACCCCTGATCGGCGTACACCACATCCGCGGGCATATCTGCGCGGCTTTTCTCGAACACCCCGCGCTGGAGCCGCCTTTTCTCTCGCTTGTCGTATCGGGCGGGCATACCTCGCTCGTGGATGTCAGGGATTACCGCGAAATGGACGTACTGGGGGCGACGCGGGACGACGCGGCGGGCGAGGCTTGGGACAAGGTCGCGCGCGTGCTCGGGCTCGGCTATCCGGGCGGGCCGAAAGTGGACGCCCTCGCGAAAGAGGGCGACGCGGCGGCCGCCCCGTTCAAGCGCGTTCTGTTGGAAAAGGACAGCCTTGATTTCAGTTTCAGCGGAATCAAAACAGGCGTTATGAACTATGTCAACAGCATGAATCAAGCCGGGACGCCGTGGAATCCGGCCGATGCCGCCGCGGGCTTTCAGCAGGCTGTTATCGACGTGCTCGCCGCCAAGACCGCGCTCGCGTTGGAACGGACAGGCCGCCGAACGTTGACGCTGAGCGGGGGGGTCGCCGCGAATACGGCGCTGCGCGCCCGCATGCGCGCGGAATGCGAGCGCTTGGGCGTGCGGATTTTCATCCCCTCGCCCATCTACTGCACGGACAACGCGGCCATGATTGCCTGCGCCGGGTACTACGATTTCATCGGCGGGCATACAGATGGGCTGGATCTTGACGCGAGTGCTGTGTTGTCCATGTCTGAATAGTTTCTTATTGGTTTCTTCTAATCGCCATCCGAAGGGAGAATGATATGAAGGAAGGGATGCTGTCTATCAGCGAACTGGCGCGTTTGGCCCGCGTGACGCGGGATACTTTGCTATATTATGACAAGATCGGGCTGATTTCGCCCGTTGCGCGCGCGGACAACAACTATCGCTATTATTCGGACGAGCAGATGGCGCAGGTCAATCTGATCCGCACGCTTCAAGCGATCGGGATGTCGCTTCGGGAGATTCGCGAAACGGTAGACCATCGCACGCCGGCAAGCATTCTGCGGGTTCTTGAGGAACAAACGCCGCGTATCGACGAAAAAATTACAGAATTGACGAAGGCCCGCACACTGCTCACGACGCTGAAGAAGATGATCGCGGACGCCGCCGGCGCGGACGAGCAAGGGATCATGGTGCGGCGCTGTGCGGCAGAGCCGATTTTTCTCGGGCCGCCGAACGATTATTCAAGCGGGAAGACGCCGAATGAAGCTTTGCTGGATTTCTACCGCTATTGCGGCGAGCGGGAGGGTTCGGTCGAATTGAACTACTCCGCGTGGGGGTACTTCTCGCGGGAGCGCGCGAAAAGCCGCGATTGGAAATGGCCGGACAGATATTATTTGAACGACCCGAACGGGCGGGATAAAAAGCCGGCGGGCCTGTACGCGATCGGATACGGGCGCGGCGGCTATGGCGGCACGGCTCGGTTGTACGAACGCCTTTCGGACTATATAGACGCGCAAGGGTTTGAAATCCGCGGCCCCGCCTTTGAGGACTATCCGCTCAACGAGCTTTCGGTCGGAAACCCGGATGAGTATTTGATCCGGGTTTCCATTCGGGTTCGGCGCAAGTCGTAATGTTATTCTTTGAACGACCTGTCACTCCTGCCTTTGATGAGGATGAGGATGAGCCAGATCACGGCGACGGCCGCGACCACGAGCGCGATGATTGTCACGGGGCTCATGGGCGATGAGGTCTTTGCGGGCGTAGTCGTCGTCGGGCTTTTGGCCGCCGGGGGATTCTTTTTCAGCGGTTTTTGGACCGCGGGCGGATTCTGCTTCGGCGAATCTTGTTTCGGCGGGTTTTGAACCGCGGGAGGATTCTGCTTCGGCTGATTTTTCGTCGGCGGATTCTGAACCGCCGGGGGAGTTTGCTTCGGCGGATTTTGAACTGCCGGGGGATTCTGCTTCGACTGATTTTTCTTCGGCGGATTTTGAACCGCGGGCTGATTTCGTTTCAGCGGGACATCCGGTTTGATACGCTGGATCGAATCCTGACCTGTCCGTATCTCGCTTGGAACCTTTAACGAGTAAATGCTCTTTTGCGCGGGAGCGCGGTGCGTACCCGCGTTTGTTTCGGCGGCAAACCCGGGTACGCTCAGGCTGAAACACAAAGCCATGGCAAACGCGGCGACGCCGATTCGGGATAATACTTTTCTTCTTTTCTCAACCATTTTATGTCACCTTTCTTCTTTCATTCATAGAACTCCAAGTATTTGCTTCGTCCCCCGGCTTTCGCCGAAAAACAAACCCTTTCCCTGTTTCAACCATAATCTATGGTGCAACACCACAGTCAAGCGTTTTTTTATTGCTTATTTTTCTTTTTTATTCGCGCGTTCGCGGCGGCGACATTCGGGGGAACCGTCGCTGTAACTCATAAAAAATATATACTTACAGCGACTAATTCTATATACAAATTTCAATAAATCCCTTATAATAGCATAATATACTGTTTTTGATGAGAATAAATGCTCGCTGTAACTCGTAAAAAATATATACTTACAGCGTATGATCCAAGGAGGTTTGACATGAGAATCGTCGGGCGGGAAGAGGAGCAGATGGATCTTCAGGAGTATTATGATGAGGATCGCCCGGAATTTTTGGTGGTATACGGGCGGCGCAGAATCGGCAAGACCTATTTGATTCGGGAGTTTTTTGGCGACCGTTTTTGTTTTCATGCTACCGGTTTGTCAAAAGCGCCCAAATCCGAGCAGCTGCGTGAGTTCAATTATGCCCTGAACAAATACGGGGATGGGGATTTCCCGGTCGCCGGCGATTGGTTCACCGCGTTTCATCAGTTGCGGAAGCTGATCGAAAAATCCGCAATCGCGGGGAAGAAAGTCATATTTTTAGACGAAATGCCGTGGATGGACACCCACAAATCGCGGTTCATTTCAGGACTTGAGTCCTTTTGGAACGGGTGGGCGTCCGGGCGTCCGGATATACTGCTCATTGTTTGCGGTTCCTCGACTGCGTGGATCACAAAAAAACTCTTTCGCAATACCGGGGGATTATACAACAGGGTCACGCGAAGGATGTATCTGCGGCCATTCACGCTGAAGGAATGTGAGGAATTTTTCGACGCAAAGGGTATTGTTTACAGCCGGCAGCAAATGGTGGAAAGCTATATGATTTTCGGGGGCGTGCCATATTATTTGAATCTGATGGAAAAGAGGTTCGGCTTGCCGCAGAATGTGGATTTGCTTTGTTTTTCGGAAAACGGGGCGCTTCGGGGTGAGTTTGACGAGCTGTATGCCTCGTTGTTTGAAAATCCGGAGCGGCATATCAGGATCATTGAGGCGATCGCGAAAAAGGCACGCGGCCTCAGCCGGGAAGAGATCGTCAAGTATGCGGGAGTTGCTGACGGAGGCGGTCTGACCAAGGCGCTGGATGAACTCGCGCGAAGCGATTTTGTCCGAAAATATTATGCGTATGGCAAGAAAGAGAGGGACGTGTTGTATCAATTGTGCGATCCGTTCACGCTTTTCTTTTTGAAATTCATGCGGGGAAATCCGGTCGTTGATGAAAACTACTGGACGCACAATATCAATTCGGGCGGCAGGAACGCATGGAACGGCTACGCGTTCGAGCAGGTCTGCTTGGCACATATTACGCAAATCAAAAGAAAATTGGGGATACTCGGGGTGTCGACCCGTGTGGCGTCCTGGCGCAGCAAAGAAACCGTGCCGGGCGCGCAGATTGACCTCGTGATTGAGCGCGGCGACAGGGTGATCAATCTTTGCGAGATCAAATACGCCGACAAAGAGTATGAGATCACAAAGGACTATGACGAAAAGCTGAGAAGGAAGCGCTGGGCGTTCGAGGAAACGCTGAAATCCGGAAAAGCGCTGCACACCACCCTGATCACGCTTTATGGCGTGAAGCGCAACAAATACCGGTTCTCCGTTCAATCCGAGGTGTTGATGGACGACTTGTTCGCATAGCCGGATGAATGCCGCCGAGCAATGGGGGATATCCTGCCTTTGGCGGGCACGCAGACGGCGGGGGGCTTGACGGCGGCGCCGTACTCGCGCTATAATTCGCCATCCGAAGCAGTAAAATGTGCAAAAGCGGTGTCCTTATAAAGGGGAATAGTATTGGCGGAACGGGAAATAATTGAATTGGCATGTCGGGCGATCGACGGGAGCCGGGCGGCATTTGAGGAACTATGCCGCAAAAAGATGCAGAGTGTGATCTATAACGCGTTCACAATCCTCGGCAATCTGCATGATGCGGAGGATGTGGCGCAAGAGGCTTTCGTTGCGATGTTCAAGAATATCAAGCAACTGCGGAGCCCCGAAGCCATTGACGTTTGGATGCTGCGAATCGTGCAGAACAAATGCAATGATTTTCTCGGGAGACGGTCGAACAGGGCAGAGGATTTGGATATCGAGGATGAGGATATCCTGATTGAGGAGGACGACGAAGATTTTCTGCCGGCAGAGTATGCCGAGAACAGGGAGCTTGCCGACAAGCTGTATGATGTCGTCATGGGGCTGCCCGCGAAGCGGCGCGAGGTGATTTTCCTGTACTATTATCAGGACCTCAGCTACAAGGAAATTGCCGAAGTCACAAACTCCTCGATCAAAACCGTTTCCGCGAATATTACGAGAGCGCGTGGCATGATCAAAAAAAGGATCGAAAAAACAGAAACGCAAAGCCGGTCGATACTCGGCGGAGCCGCCGCGACGACGGTGATGGGCCGCGTATTGCATGAGCAGGCGGCCTTTCGGGTACCCGCGGAATCCACCGCGGCTGTGCAGCAGCGTTGTATGGCTGTTTTTCGCGGCCTGCGCTATCGCGCCGCGGGGTCGGCGCTGAGCGCGGGCAAGACAGCCGGCGTGATCGGGGGCGTTTCCGCGCTCGCCGTCGCCGTGATCATCGGGGCAGCCGACATTCCCCTTGAGGATGGCATTCCCGCGCGGCCGCAGACCCCCGCTTCCGCGGGACTCGACAAAGCGGGCAGTATCGTTTTCGACGGGAACGGGAGCGACGGCCATGTCAACCCGAGCAACGCCGCGCTTGAAGATGTTCATATGGAAATCTCCGCGGTCGCCTGGCGTATTCACGATTTGGAAGGGAATGTCCTCTTCGGGGGCGAAGGGCAGGATCCGTCCTCCGGCTTTGCCGCGTTGAAGGAGTCGGAAGATACCGGCTGGTATGATCTTGTTTTTCGCATACAGGATTCGGCCGGCGACATCGTTGAAAAGATTCGCTCTTTCGAAATTCGCTGATATTCTGTCAGCGGGGCTATTACTGTCGCGTAGGCGGCCGCCATACATCCGGAAATATAAAAATTATTTAGCAATTTGATTTTTCGACGCAGGAAAAATATATTTTGCCATGTCTGTATTGCAAAGAGGCAGAATCCTAAATTTACAGTGTCTCTTGGGGGAAGCAAGGACACCCCCCTGTGCTTGCTTCTCCCGCTTATGAAAGGTGCGGAACAATAAAATAAAAAATTATCGTAAATATTTTGAGAATTAGTATTTACATCAAATCCCTATTATGATAATATTACACCACACATGTAAATTATTTGGGATGAATGCTTGAACCGTTTGTAACGCAACTGTAAGGCTAGGGGTGGCAGTTCAACAGTTTTGTTCGTGTTTATAAAAGGGAGGGAACGTATGTACAGTCATTCATTTTTTGGCGGCACCGGCAGATCGGGGAAAACGAGCGCGAAAGCCATCGCGATCCTGTTGACAATCGTCATGGTTGCAACGGCGGGCTATGTCACGTTGAATTTCCCGACGGCCTTCGGCGACGAAAGCCAAACCGGGAGTACAGAACCCACGGTGGACTTGCAATACCTGCAGGATTCGGAGTACCACAGCGTGGCGGATGAAAGCGGGAACAATCGGCTGTCGCTTCCGCGGGAAAGCGACGGGGAGATATTCCCGATCATTCCGAACGGCGCGTATCGATTGACGCTGGGCGTCGCTTTCGGCGCGGAGGACATTCCCGAAAGCGGGGAGGTAAATACCCCCCCCCCCATGGGAGTTTTTCCCAAATTATAAGCGCTTGCGCGGACGGAACCTATGCGTTTGCCATAACTTTTGCAAAGCCCGCGAAGATAGAAGCCGCGAGCGACGCGTTTGCGGTGAGCCTGAATGGTCAGACCATCGGCTCGGCCGTCCTTGTGCCTGTTCCCGAAACACAGTCGGGCGACGGATATACGCAGTACCGGGTACAGGTCACGTTTGCCCCCGATTTGGCAATCAGCGACGCCGGGACCTTTTTGATTACGATAGATTTTTCATACAGCGTACCGGAAACGGAAAACGGTACGGAACAAACATGGACGATCGGCGAGAATTTTATGGTCAAAGGCCGTGTCAATGTGCCGCCGGAAGCCGCTGAGCCGGAAGCCGCCGAGCCGGAAACCGCCGCGGATCCGAAAACATCGGAAACAGAAGAGCCGGCCCCCGCGCCGGAGGAAGCCGCAGCCGCGGCGGAACCGGAACAAACATCCGCCGCGCAGGAGCCATCCGCGCAAGGCGCGGGCATTTCCCCCTTGGCCGGAGAGATTTCCCCGCTGGCGACCACCGTGCTCTACCGTACGCGTTCGACAAAGTATCACTGGAATACGAGCGCGCCCGGACTCCCCCCGGAGTACACGGGAAATTCCCCTGATCCGGGCTATGGGAACGGGGACAGCTACGCGAATCCGACCTACCCGGTACACGGTACCACCGTGAACTATTTCTACACAACGGGCAAACAGGCGCTGTACTGCTTTGAACCGCAGAATCCCTATATCAACACCGGAGCCGGATACGACATCAGTCAAACGCCGGCGGGCCCGTGGGGGCAAACGCTGACACAGGAACAGCGGGATATGCTGGCCTATGTACTCGTATTCGGGGAGCGGACTTATCGCGGCGGGACGACGAACAGCACAGAATCCGATGAAGTCCTCAGCTATGAAAACTCCGGGGTAATGGACAATCAGATCGCGACACAGCTTGCGGTTTGGCTGATCGGCCTCGGATATTATGACGAAGTCAACGGAAGCGCACAGGCGAGGAGTTATCTGAACGCGATGATCCCGGACAACGGCGCCGCCGGCTTTGCGCCTACCGCCGCAATCGCGCAGAAGGCGCGGCAGTTGCTTCGGGACGCGATGAACAGCGTCAGCGTACCCGCGTTTGCAAGCGGAAGCTACAAAATGACGCAATCGGGCGGCACCTACACCGTGACGATCACGGATGAAAACAAAGCTTTGTACAAAAATGGCGCGGTCACCGCGATGGGCGCCTCTTTGCTGGCGAAGCTCACCGCCGCGGGGCTGAGCGGCACGATCAACTCCAACAATACCGTGACGATCACGGGGGACCCCGGCGGCGGCACAAGCACGACCGGCGGTACCATCATCTCCTTGATGGGGAATACGGTGAACCTGTCTAAGGCGCGGCTGTTTTTCCTGACATCGGTGAGAAGCAACGGCTATTACCGTCAGGCGATGATCACGATAGACACGAGCAATCTCGATACGTCTTATTATGTCCAGATCAGGCTGTACCGCGATTTGGCGGGTACCATCCGTATCACGAAGAGCGGCCCCGGCGCAACCGCCGGCTCCGTGTTTTTCGTATACCGAACCGGTTATACGACCTCGCCATTGAATATAGGCGGAGCTGCCGGGGTAACGGTTTCGGCGGCCGGGACTGTGACGATCGCGGAGGACCTTCCGGTCAGTCAGAGCTACACGATCTATGAAATCACGCCCGCGAACTACAGGCCGAGTACAGGCGGGACCGCGTGGGCTCTTGCCGCCGGTACGCTGCCCGCGGCGGTCACGGCCAAATTGGCCGCGATGCCCGCCGGCTCAAAGGTGTATTCGCGGACCGTAACGGACCTGAACAGCGCGAATCCTACGACGCTGAATCCGGTCGTCGCCGTCAGCAACGACCTTCATTACGACGCGGCGCTTCGCAAGTGGATATCCGGCGTGACGCGCGCGGGCAGTGCGGTGACGCCGACAGCGGGCACGAACCCGACGACGTTCGCGCAGGACCAAACGCGGCAGGCCGCGGAAGTCAATCCGAACTCGACGACCTACGCGTCGCCCGTATGGAATGTGCTTCCCGGGGATGTCGTGACCTATACCATCAAGCTCTACAACCAGTGCCAAGAGGCGCTTTCGATCACGAATGTTTCGGACTATCTGCCCGCCGGGCTGATATTCAACGCGGCTGACAATCCCGGTTGGTCGGCGTCCGGATCGTTGTCCGGGGGCCGGACCCTGCTGACCTACACGCCGTCCGCCCCGATCGCCCTTCCCGCATGGAACGGCGTCGCGACAAGCAACTTCCCGTCCGCTGTGATTTCGGTCAAATTGACGGTGGATGCCGGCGTGAGCGGGCAAATTGACAACTTTGCCGAAATCACGGGCATGCAAAACTCAAACGGCGATCAAACCATCATCGACAAGGATTCGACGCGCGACGCCAACCCGGACAACGATGGTACCGTCAAAGACAACGAGATCAACGAGAACGGCGCCGGCGGCAATGATCAGGACGACCATGACGTGGCAAGTATCAACGTGCCGACGGCCGATTTGCGCGTCAACAAGACCGGTCCCGGCGCGGAGGGCGCCGTGTTCTTTGTCTACGGACCCTCGGGTGCGGGGCCGCTGAACGGCGCAAGCGGCGTCACGACGTACAACCCCGGATATACGACGATCGCGGCCGGGCTGACGATTCTTCCCTCCGCAGAATCTTACACCATCTATGAGGTGACGCCGGCGGTCGTCCGTCCATACAACACGGACGGGACGGTATGGGCCTTGATCGAAACCGCTTCCGCCCCCGCGGCTGTGCAAGCCGCCGCGACCGCCGGAAAACGGGTCTATTCCCGTACCGTTACGGTGGCCGATATGGGGACAGTCACCATCAACGTGATCAACGACTATCCGTTCGACGCGGCGCTCCGCAAATGGGTGTCCGCGGTTTCCCGCGACGGCGGCGCCGTCGCGCCGAAAGCGAGTTCGGGTTCGGCGACGCTATCGGCGGATCAGGCTTTGCAGGACGGCGCGGTGAAAGCCGGCGCGAGCGGGACCGCATCGCCCGTATGGGAGGTGCTGCCCGGAGATTTCGTGACCTACACCCTGAAGCTGTACAATCAGTGCAAGGAAGATCTTTATGTCACGAACGTTTCGGACTATCTGCCCGCGGGGCTGATCTTTGACGCGGACGACAATCCCGGCTGGACGGCGGCGGGCTCCTTGCCGGGAGGGCGAACCCTGCTGACCTATACGCCGGCTGACGACCCGGCTTTCGCGGCGACGGCAAGCTTCGTCAATCAAGCAATCTACCTGCCCTCTTGGGGCGGCGGCGCGAACGACGACTATCCGTCGGTTTCGATTCAAATCAAGCTGACGGTGGCGGATACCGTGACCGGGCAGATCGACAACTTCGCCGAGATCACCGCCATGGAGGATGAAAACGGCGACGACGCTATCATCGACAAGGATTCGACGCGCGACGACAATCCGGACAACGACGGCCCGGTGAAAGACAATGAGATCAACGAGAACGGCGACGGCGGCAATGATCAGGACGATCACGACGTGGCGAGCATCACGGTGCCGACGGCGAATGTTCACATCAGCAAATCCGGCGACGGCGCGGTCGGCTCCGTATTCTATCTGTACAATAACAGGACGAAGGCGCTGATCAATACGGGCGGTACGGCAATCACAGCCGGGAATATGGCCGATGCGACGATTGCGACGGGAATCGCGTATGGTTCCTATACGCTCTATGAGGTCACGGATGTCAGCTTCGCGCCGACGGGCAGCGGCTGGACGAGGGTCACGCTGAGTACGCCGAATATACCGGCGGAAATCGCCGCGATCCTGACGGCCGACACCGGCACGAACGCCAAAAGAGTCTATGCGAAAACAGTGACATTGGATTCGCAGACGGCCGGAACCATCAGCATCGTCAACGAGGGGATATACGACGCGGCGCTGCGCAAGTGGGTGACCGCGGTTTCCCGCGGCGGCAGCGCCGTCGCACCGAAAGCGAGTTCGGGTTCGGCGACGCTATCGGAGGATCAGGCTTTGCAGGACGGCGCGGTGAAGGCCGGCGAGAACGGGACCGCGTCGCCCGTATGGGAGGTGCTGCCCGGGGATCTCGTGACCTATACCCTGAAGCTGTACAACCAGTGCAAGGAAGACCTTTATATCACGAATGTTTCGGACTATCTGCCCGCGGGGCTGATCTTTGACGCGGACGACAATCCCGGCTGGACGTCGGCCGGGCCGGATTCATTGTCAGGAGGGCGAACCCTGCTGACCTATACGCCGGCTGACGACCCGGCTTTCGCGGCGACGGCGAGTTTCTCCCATCAGGCAATCTACCTGCCCGCTTGGGGCGGCGGCGCGAACGACGACTATCCGTCGGTTTCGATTCAAATCAAGCTGACGGTGGCGGATACCGTGACCGGACAGATCGACAACTTCGCCGAGATCAGCGGAATGGAGAACGAGGATGGGAATCCGGATATCGTCGACAAGGATTCGACGCCCGACGACAATCCGGACAACGACGGCCCGGTGAAAGACAATGAGATCAACGAGAACGGCGACGGCGGCAATGATGAGGATGATCAGGATGTGGCGAGCGTCACGGTGCCGACGGCGGATGTTCGCATCAGCAAATCCGGCGACGGTGCGGTCGGCTCCGTATTCTATCTGTACAACAACAGGACGAAGGCGCTGATCAATACGGGCGGTACGGAAATCACAAGCGGGAACATGACCGGCGTAACGATTGCGGCGGGAATCGCGTATGGTTCCTATACGCTCTATGAGGTCACGGATGTCAGCTTTGCGCCGGCGGGAAGCGGCTGGACGAAGGTCACGCTATCTACGCCGAATATACCGGCGGGAATCGCCGCGATCCTGACTGCCGACGCCGGCACGAACGCCAAAAAAATCTATGCGAAAACAGTAACATTGGATTCGCAGACGGCCGGAACCGTCAGCATCGTCAACGAAGGGATATACGACGCGGCGCTGCGCAAGTGGGTGACGAAGGTAAACGGCTCGGCCGTGACGGACGCAAACGGTGCGGCAACCGGCGAACCCGGAACCCCCGGCGCGGGCTCCGCTGTGGTCAGCGTCCTGCCGTTTGACCTCGTGACATACAACATCAGACTTTACAATCAGTGCAAAGAGGACCTCTACATCACGAATGTTTCAGACTATTATGTGCCGGCCGAGCTGCAGTTTGTGACGGAGGACGAGGACGGCAATCCCTTGAACACGGGATGGGCGAATACAGGGACGAGCACAAGCGGAAAACTGACCTATGCGCCGCAGACGCCGATCCACCTCCCGGCTTGGGACGGCACGGGGCCTTACCCGTATGAAACGATCGAGGTAACGATGCAGGTACTCGACGTGGTCGGCTTGATCGACAACTTCGCCGAGATCAGCGGAATGGAGAACGAGGACGGAAATCCTGACATTGTTGACAAGGATTCGACGCCCGACGACAACCCGGACAACGACGGCTCGCCGAAAGACAATGAAATCAACGAGAACGGCAAACACAATTTCGAGGACGACGAGGACGACCATGACGTCGCGACGATCAAAGTACCCGAGGACGACGTCGCCGTGATCAAGTCGGGAGAAGGCGCCGTTGGCTCTGTGTTCTTCTTGTACGACAACAGAACCGGGCTTTTGAAAAACGCCGGAGGAACGAACATCACCTTCGCGAACGCAAATAAAGAAGTGTCGCTTGCCAAAGGGATCGCGTTCGGAACGTATACGCTCTACGAGGTCACGGATGTCAGCTATGCGCCGACGGATACCGTTCTTTGGCAGTCGGTCGCGCTCGGAGCTTTGACGGCGGGGCAACAGGCTGTGATCGACAAGCTTACAGCCGAGAACGGTACGATGCGGGCGTTCAAGCGCACCGTGTACGTACCCTTGTCTTCTACGCCCATCAGCACGGTGGTATCGGTCAGCAACGAATGCGTCTACGACGCGGCGCTGCGCAAGTGGGTCGCCGCGATCGAGCATGGCCCGGGGACAGACCACGCGAAAACCGTTACCGTGGATAATTCTGCGGAAGGGCCGGGCGCGGATGTACCCGTCGTCCCGCCCACCGTCTATATCGGGGACTATGTGGACTTTGCGATCCACGTGTTCAACCAGTGCGAAGAGGATGTGTATATCACGAATATTTCCGACTACCTTCCCAAAGAGCTCGCGTTTGTCAGCGAAACGGGGTACAACAGCGGGTGGACGAATAAAGGCGGCGGGCTTTTGACCTATAAGCCCGCGGACGATATCGCGTTCACATCGGCGAATCCGAACTACAGCATCGTCGGCGGCGGCAGCGACGCCGCCATCCATTTGCCCGCGTGGAGCGGAGAGGAAGGCGACGCGTATCCCGGATATACCATACACGTGATTCTCAAAGTCCTGCCCTCCGCGGCGTTGGCTGAAAGCATTGTCAACTTCGCCGAGATCACAAAAATGACGAACGAAGACGACATCCCTGTGAAGGACAAGGATTCGACGCCCGACGACAATCCGGACAACGACGGCCCGCCGAAAGACAATGAGATCGACGAGGACGGCAAGGACGGAAACGATGAGGACGATCACGATCTCGCGGAAGTCATCCCCACATTCTTCGACGCCGCGCTGATCAAGTGGATCGGCAGCGTGGACCGGCCGCTGAACGGGAATGACGCAAACACCATCAACGCGTATACGAGCGATACGCCCGAAGTCGTGCCGGTGCCGGTGCAGAACGGCGATAAAATCACCTTTAATATCGACCTGTTCAATCAGTGCGAAAACCCGCTTCGTATCACGAAGATCACGGATTTCATCCCGCAGGGGCTGACGTTCTCCGAAGCGGACAATCTGGTCGGCGGCAAAGCGCTCTGGACGGCGAACGGAAACGTGCTGAGCTACAACGGCGGCGCCATCGCGTTTGACGCTTGGGATGGCGTTTCCGCTTCCTCCTATCCGACCGCGCGGGTACAGCTCGTGCTTCGGGCCAAGGGGCTTGCGGATCAGCAGATTGTGACAAACATCGCGGAAATCACGGAGATCACGGACAATCCCCCCGGTACGGAAGATGAAAACGACTTTATCGTCGTCGAGGATATCGATTCGGTGCCTGACGCCGATAAGTCCAACGATGGATTCATCGACTACGTTGACTATGATGGGGAAGAGCCCGAAGGCACAGTGAAGGACAATGAAACCGAAGAACACCGCAGACTGCCCAATGAGGACGGCGGCTATACGTACGATACGACGCAGGACGAGGACGATCACGACTTTGCGAGGGTGATCACGATCGTCTATGACGCCGCGCTTCAAAAATGGGTATCGGCCGCGGAAGCCGACGATTCGGAAAACGGCGGCGGGTGGATCTATAAGCCCGTATTCCCGCCGGAAGAAACCGGACTCGGCGGGCTGCCGAACGCGATCCTGAACGAGGAGCCGCTGCCCCCGGTGCGCGTATATCCCGGACATTTCGCGGAATACACGATTCGCGTGATCAATCAGGGCGGCTATCCGCTGAAAACGCCGGAAATCGTAGATTACATTCCGGAATGGCTCGAGTGGGCCGATAACGGCGGCGTCACAGCGGCGGAGATGAATCCGGGCTGGAGCTATACGCCCGGTGATCTCGACGGGGCAAAGCATCAGCAGATCATCCGCTACGACTGGAGCGATCTGGGCCTCGAAGCGGCGGGAGGGCCGGTCTTCTACCCAAATCCAAACGACTTTCCCGATTATTACACACCGGCAAGGGAAATCACGCTGAGCGACGGCACGACAATCTACGTAGACCCCGAGAATCCAAATCAGGAGGAGTGGCTGGCTTTGTATTCGCGGACGATCACGATCAAGCTTCGTGTGAAAGAGGATGTCGCGGGCGTGTCGCTGATTCGCAACTTTGCCGAAATCAGCAAGCTGACAGACGACGAGGATACCCCCGTCAACGATGAGGATTCCACGCCGGACGACAAAAACGATGAGGATACGCCCGACGATCACGACAACGATATAAACAATCCGGACGACGAGGACGATCACGATTGGGCTGACGTCAATCCCGAACCGATACAGATTTCGGTGCAGGTTGACAAGGATACGATCGAAGTGACGGCCGCGATGTACGAGAGCCTTCCCGGCAAAGAGGAATACCACAACGTGGGCAAGGACGACGAGCGTTATCGCTACGACATCAACTTCAGGAATACGTCGAACGTCAGCGCGGAGGAGATGATTATCACGGATCCGCTTGAAAATTCCGCAGTCGATCAAGTGTACCTTGAAGAGCTCTGGACGCCGGTTGTATGGGGCGATACGGACGGATATTACGACGTGCTCTATCAGACCAACAAGACATCGGCGTCGGCGAAAGCTCCGGTGTCGACGAGGGACGACGGCGACGACAGCAAGGCGGCATACTCCAACAAGGGTTGGAAGCTGTGGCCGCTGCACGACGCGAACGGCGCGCTTGCCGAAAACATCAGCACGACGGTGCGCTGCCATCTCTACGCGTCGGACATCAAGCTCGCCGCGGGCGAATATATCACAGCCATCCGCTTCAACTACGGGTCGGTCAAGGTCGGATTCACGAGCCTGAACGACGTCTGGGATTCGCTCAATCCGGAACGCCGCGACCTGACGACCGGGGAAATCGCGAACTTGCCGAAGGCTGACCGGGCGAAGCTTCAATTGCTGAACACCGAAGGCGGAGAAGGCAATCTGTCAGCGCTCGGGTGGCTCAAGTCCGTCTTTGCGCCCGCGAGCGTGAAACCTTTGGCCGGTCCGGGCATCGGAGAGAACAGCATTGACTGGAAGCCGCAGCAGGGCGACGCGTTCTACAACGCGGAGGCCGCCGCCGCGCAGGGCTTGCGCCCGGCTTCCTATCTCGTAAGCTCCGTGCGCGCTTTCGATAACGAGAATATCGTTTCGTCCGCGCGGGCTCAGATCGCGCGGGAAGGCATGACAGACTTCGATCAGGACGCGGTGCTGACACAGGAGATCGGCACTTTTGAAACAAGCCCGGAGGAACTCGACGTGGGTACGATCGTGGGCGAGGATTCTTTCTTCGAGCATGCCCGCGAGAACGGGTTTGATTACAAAGGCGGCGGTGATTGGACGCTGCCCAAGGGCGGCGGCAGTCCGGCGAGAACCGGGGACGATACCCCCATCTTCGCATGGATCGCGTTAATGGCCGGCGCGGCGATCTGTGTGACCCTGCTGATCCTCGCGTACTTATCACGCAGACGAAGAAACAGCACAGAGAAAGGGGGCGCCAACTCATGAGAAAGCAAAGAAACAACAGGCCGCGCACATTTTTGACAGTGTCGCTTGCCGCGCTATTCCTCTTCGCCGCGCCATCCGCGGTATTCGGCGCGGAAACGCCGACGCCGGGGACCGAACCCCCGAGCGCGAATGTCACGATGGAATATCGCTACACGCAGGGAGACACCGCGGCAATCCCGGAAACCATCACGCAGTTTGGCCGCAACTACGATCTGGTGTCACAGGAAGCCCCTGTGCTCGAGAGCAGCCTTCCGATCAACCGAACCTACACATATCGCTTCGACGGCGCGATCCTGCCGGAGGATCTCGCGGCGATCGAGCAGCTTCAGAATGTGGCCGTCACCCCTGTCGATTTGGTGTTTGAACGCGAGGTCGACAAGGCGTACACAGATTTTTATCCGAACAACGACGTCAAAAAACTCCCGCAGTTCAAGGAGTTTGAAGTAACGTCGGGCATCACGGAGTCCGGGGTTGAAACAAGAGTGCTGGAGCTTGCGGGCGTGTCATACGAGGTCGCGGAGAAAGAGGACGGCTTGCCGACGCTCTACAAGGCCAACATGGTGTTCCGCGGCGTCGAAACCGGTAAAGAGGTCGGATATTATGTCGTCGATACGGTGTACAGCACGGTACGGCAGGAGGGTTCGACGAATACCTACGTGATCGTCGCGACATATGAGCCGGTCGGCGATATTGTGCCGGCGGCATCGACGGAAACGGAAACGAATGTCGTCGAGGAAGTACCCCCGGTGCCGATACCGGAGGGTGAGTTCACGCCGAGCGAACAGGCGAAGCTTGACGACCAGACAGGGAATCCCTTTGTCGATATCGCAAACAACAATGTCCCGCTCGGCAACGGCAGCATTACGAGCGCGTGGAGCCTGCTCTCGCTCATCTTGGCCGTCATTGCGCTCGTGACGACGGTTTTCACCATCGGCAGTGTCCTTCTCGGCCGGAGATATCGCAGGTCGATGGACGAGCTCGGCGCAGTCGACAAGGAGAACCGGCGTCAGAAAAACAGCTTCATTCTTGCCGTTCTTACCTGCGCTTTCGGCGTGTTGACCTTCCTCATCTGGCTTGTTCTGGACGACAGGAGTTTGCCGATGGTATGGTTCAACCGCTATACGGACCTCGTATTTGTGTTCTTCCTGCTCAACATCGTGCTGTTCATCGCGCGCAGAACGGCCATACACAAGATCGAGCAGGAACCCGATTCCTTGGAATCCGGAAACATCGCTTAAAAATTTGTCATTCTTGGGGCCGCCGCTTGCGGCGGATCCCGAGAATCCGGCGATCAGCAAGAAGCACGGGAATCGGTCCCCGTGCTTCTTTCTGTATTTCCTTGCGGCAACGCACATCCGATGTTATAATCAAATCAAGAAGACTTGCGAAAGGAGGAACGTCATGGCGACAGAAAGTATAGGAAAAATCGTTCACATGGACAATGAGTTCGCAGATAGGTTCATTGCCGCGCAGGAGCGCGTCAGGACGAACCCGCAGAAGCCGCGCGAATTCAAAATCGAATGGGCGGATTCAAAGAAAATCACGGAAACACTGAAAAAGCAGTACGAGTATGAAAAGTGATTTGAAACTTGAACCTTTATGTAAGCGCATTAAGGCCACGCCCATAGAACTCCTCGGCAGGTTGATCGGGGAGTTTCATTGTGAGAGGGATTCCGATGTTGAGGGATTCCTGCACAACACAGCAATCAGAAATGAGCAGAAAGGGCATTCTCGGACGTTTCTGTATCTGTCCGAGGATTCGCGAGAAACGCATATCGCCGCTTTTTTCTCAATCGCCATAGCCGTGACTGATTTCAACATCGTTTCAAAAAGCCGGAAAAAAAAGATATTGGACTATTCCACGCCGGGACGTAACAGCCACGACTATTTTGGCGGTCTGCTCGTGGCGCAACTCGCAAGGTCTGATATGTATGAGAATGAAGACATCAGCGGACAGGAACTCATCTGGACGGCTGAAAATATCATCGACAGCGGCAGGAAGTTTGTCGGCGGCAGCGTCATCTATCTCGACTGCAAAGAGCCGTTGATAGATTTCTACCTGAGTAATGGCTACGACCTCGTACACAAAGAGCAGTTTCCGAACGGCTACTTCAAGATGTTCAAGGTCTTGCCGGAATTGTTTTGATAAATGGCGGTGTGACGATTTTGGCGAAAGGATGGGCTGTTGTTATGACCCCGCAGGGTGAAATGTTTGATGTCAAAGACGGCGTTTTGTATATCGAGGATGTGAGCGCCGTCGAACTGGCGGAGCGCTTCGGTACGCCGCTGTACGTATATTCAAGGGGGGCGATCGCGGCGCGCTGCCGCGAGATTCGCGAGGACTTTCTGGAACGGTGGCCGGGGCGCGCCGCCGCCGCCTACGCGGGCAAAGCCTTTCTGACCCCGGAGATGGCGCGTATCATCGAGCGCGAGGGGCTCATGCTCGACGTCGTGTCCGGCGGCGAGTTTTTCACGGCGCTGAAAGCGGGCTTCCCCGCGGGACGTATCAAATTCCACGGAAATAACAAGACGAAAGCGGAGCTGGAAGAAGCAATCGGCCGCGGTGTGGGGCATATCGTCGTCGATGGGACGGACGAGCTGGATTTGATCGAGGAAATCTGCGGCCGTCTTGGCAAGCGTCAGCCGGCGCTCTTCCGGATCGCGCCCGAGGTCGAGGCCGCTACGCACGATCATATCACGACGGGCAAGCGGGATTCCAAATTCGGCGTTCCGATGGACGAGCATATCCTCTATCCCCTCATCGGGCGGGCGATCGCGAGCGAAAGCGTTATTTTTGAGGGGTTGCACTTCCATATCGGCTCACAGCTTTTCGACAACGCGCCCTATCTGGAAGCGATGGAGCGCACCCTTGACGTCGTATTGGAAATCCATCGGCGCTTCGGCTCTGCGGTCCCGATGATCGCCGTCGGCGGCGGTTTCGGCATCCGTTATACGGCGGGTGAGGAGCGCCGGCCCTATCTGTATTTTCTCGATCCGCTCATGCGGCAGGTCGAAACCTTTTGCGCGGCGCACGGACTGAAGGCGCCCGCGGTCGGCATTGAGCCCGGCCGCAGCATCGTCGGCGAAGCCGGCGTGACGCTGTACCGCGCCGGCGCGATCAAGGACATCCCGGGCGCGGTCAAATACGTGTCTGTCGACGGCGGCATGAGCGACAACATCCGGCCCGCGCTCTACGGCGCCGAATACGAAGCGGTCATTGCGAACAAGGCCGGACAGACCGCTTCGGACCGTGTGACCGTCTGTGGGAAACTCTGCGAAACCGGCGACCGTATCGTCGACGGAGCGCTGTTGGCGGAGGCCTCGCGCGGCGACGTCCTCTGCGTGTTCGCGACAGGAGCGTACTGCTATGCGATGGCGAGCAATTACAATAAAATTCCAAAGGCGGCGGTCGTGCTCGTGGACGGCGCGGATGCAAGCGTTATCGTTCGCCGTCAAAGCTATGAAGAAATGATCGCCTGCGAAATGTGAGAAAGGACTCGGCAGAAATGGGCAGCAAGACCAAAATCAAAAACAATAACGATAACGATAACAACGCGCTGGACCGTTTTCACGGCAGCGACGGCTATGTGATCACGGAGGAGCTGAAAAACGCGGTCAACATCGCGATTGCGCTCGAAAAGCCGCTGCTCATCAAGGGGGAGCCGGGGACGGGCAAGACCATGCTCGCGCAGTCGATCGCGGACGCGCTGGGGCACGATCTGATCATTTGGTCGATCAAATCCACGACGAAGGCGCAGGACGGGCTCTACGTCTACGACACGGTGCAGCGGCTCTACGACTCGCAATTCGGCGAGGGGGATGTGAAAGACATCGGCGGCTACATCAAGCCGGGCAAGCTCGGCGAGGCTTTCGGTGCGCGGCGGCAGGTCGTGCTGCTCATTGACGAGATCGACAAGGCGGATCTGGAATTTCCGAACGATCTGCTTTGGGAATTGGACCGCATGGAGTTTTATATCCCGGAAACGAAAGAAACGGTCCGCGCCGAAACGCGCCCCATCGTCGTGATTACCTCCAACGCGGA
>JAITNA010000192.1 GCA_031290715.1 Eubacteriales Family XIII. Incertae Sedis bacterium
TAACTTTTTCAGTAACTGTTCAGACTTGCCTCGTCATTGCGAGCGAAGCGAAGCAATCCAGTGGATAATGGATTGCCGCGGTCGCTACGCTCCCTCGCAATGACGGGCAATTGGCTTGCGATAGCACGGTGTCTGAGCAGTTACAAATACTGACGAAAATGTTAAATATTAATAATATTGTGCCTTGCAATGCTTTGCCGGTTTGATTTATACTATTCATGTTTTGAAATGAATAGAGAAAATAATGGAGACGAAGGGAGTGCGTAGAAAATAGTGGGCAAGAGCAGGGCGACGGGCAATTCAACAGGTTTTATATGGCTGATCGTTGCCGTTTTTGCGGTGGCGGTGATTGTGTGCGTAGGCGCCCAGCTTTTCTTGTCCCCGGACTTTGCGGGTTTTGGCAAGCCCGTCCTGGGCGAGCCGGTCGTCACGTATCTGAAAGGCGAAGTGCGTGAAGAAGATGCGCCGGACACAAAGTCCGTTTACAATTGGCGGGACCACCCGGTACTCATTGTAGGCGACAGCCTGACGCAAGGCGCACGCAAGGAAATTGCAAAAGTGGTGCCGGACGCGACAATCGATGCGAAGGTCAGCCGCAATATGGCGACGGGCGTACAGATCCTTGCGGATTGGGACGACGCCGGGCTCGTTTTGGACGACGCGGCCATCGTCGTCTGCCTCGCAAACAACATCACAGACACAACGCTGAAAGACACGCAGCGAGTGATCGACATGATCCGGCCCGGACAGAGCCTCATACTGATGACAGGCCACGGCCGCAGCAATATGAATCCGGTCAACGAATTGATCCGCAGTTTGCCGAAGGAATATTCATATATCACGGTCGCCGACTGGGATCTGACCATCGCGCAAAGCCCGGCCCTTCTTGGCGACGACGGCATCCACATCAACGGCAGCAAAGGCAACGCGCTTTACGCGGATTTGATCGTGAGTGCGCTTGAGGTGGCAAAACCAAAGCCATAGCAAAGCTGAGATCGCGATAGAGCCCGTCCACCTCCCCGTCCGTCTTCAAGACGCGGCGCACGAGCCGGAGGTTTCTATGCACAAACGCGTCGATCGCGTTTTTCACTATGCGCGAGGTTCGCTACTCATTTTCTTCTGTCAACGCCTTGTAGCGCTCCATGAGCGCGGCGACGCATTCGGCTTCGCTTTTCCAGTTTTCGCCGCCGTAGAGTTTCATCACGGCGCGGTCGAGCCGCTGATGGGCTTTGAGCAAGCCCGGCGGCATTGCCAGCGGGTCGTAGAGGTCGGCAAGGGAGCTGTCAGGGTACGCCGCCCTCGCGTCGAGAACTCCCTGCGCCAAATCCTCGATGAGTTTTCTTTGTTCGTCGTTTACATCTACCCACGGGAAATTGTTGTAGACGACATCTTTTGAATAACGATAATCGCTTTTCAGCCGTCCGCAGACTGTCCGAACCCATGCCATGTGTACGTTGGAAGTGAGGATGCCGAAATGATAGAGCGTGGCGTCCGGAATGATATGGACGGAATCGCTTGAAAACGTGTTTTTGCCTATGAAGCCGATGGGAATATATCTGCGCCGTTCTGATGAAACCCTCGGTATAAGCAAATAGTTGCTAATGGGCATATTCTCGACATGAAACCGCGTCGGCACATCAGCTATTTTCCGCGTTCCCGCGCTCACGCTCGACAGGCGAAAATCCCTGACCGCCGCTATGCGCTTCAATGCTTCAGGACGCGCTTTCAGCTCCGACGGCGTACAGTCGCCAAGCCATAGGCAGTAGCGACAGTAACGGTTGATGAACTCGTGCGAGCCTATCCACGGGCGAAACAAATCCGCGTCCTGCGGTTCTTTGAGAAGAAATGCATCACGTTCCTCTTCGGTGAAAAGATAGAACCCACCATCAATCGGCTTGTTCCCGATTCCGATTTCAGGCACGTCGCAAATCGGCTTTGTCCTGCTCTCGATGAATACCGTATCGGCATTAATGAGATAGGGGTTTATGTTCACTGCTTCCGCAGGAACGCCATCTTCATCGTAGATTATATTCTCCGCTGATACCGTGTTCATGCTGAATCCGATGATGACGCAATGGACAGCCGCCTTGCCTTTGGCTTCGTTGCTCCATTTGAACGTGCGGTAGGCAAAGTCGATTTTGATTTTGCAATCTTCAAATAAAGGCTTCCACAACAATGCCACTTGTTCCCCTTGCGACACGGAATTGGTGGAAACAAAAGCAACCTTGATATTTGTGCCGCCGATGTACTCTGCGGCTTTCTTGTACCACGCTGTCACATAGTCAAGATTGCCGTAATTCTTCACGTCGGCGAATACTGCACCCATATCCTCCTTTTGCTCCGCATTCATGATTCTCGCGCCCACAAACGGCGGGTTGCCGATGATATACGACAACTCGCTTTTCGGCACAATCTCCGCCCAGTCGAGCGCGAGCGCGTTGCCGCGGACGATAGTCGCGCTCTCCGCGAGCGGCAGGCGGCAGAACGGCATGCCGAACAGCTCCGCGACGCGGTTGTTCATCAAGTGGTCCGTGAGCCACATCCCCACCCTCGCGATCTGGCAGGGGAAGTCCTCATATTCGATGCCGTAAAACTGCCCTACATTGACCTTGGCCAGCTCGTTAAAATCGGCAGCCATGATCTGCATTTGCGCGGATTCCTGCCGGAATTTGAGAAGCTCGATTTCAAGCCGCCGCAGTTCCTTGTATGTGATGATCAGGAAGTTGCCGCAGCCGCAAGCGGGGTCGAGGAATTTCAGCCGCGATATTTTGCCGTGGAACGCCTCAAGGGTTTTCGCGTCGTGCTTCGCGTCCTCAAATTCTTCCCACAAGCTATCGAGGAACAGCGGGTTGGCGAGCTTCAAAATGTTCTCTTCGCTCGTGTAGTGCGCCCCGAGGGCGCGTCGCTCATCGGGGTTCATCACCCCCTGGAACATCGCGCCGAAGATGGCGGGGGAGATTGCCGCCCAGTCAAAGTCACAGCATTCTATCAGGGTTTTCCGCATGGCGGCGTTGTAGTCCGGCGTGTAGAGGCGGTCGGCAAACAATCCGCCGTTGATGTAGCGGAATTGCTTCAAGTCCGGCGTCAGCAGCGCCTGCATTTTCCGCACATCGTCGGGCATATTGAGGACGTCGAACAGTTTGCCGATTCTCGCGGACAGATCGCTACCGTCCTGTTTGCTGTTTTCGACGTAATTGTAAAACGCGCCGCTTGGGAAAATGCCCGTATCGTCCGCAAAAAGGCAAAACAGAAGCCGCACAAGGTACACTTCCAATTCGTGCCCGAAGTACCCATTGGCTTTCAGCGCG
>JAITNA010000002.1 GCA_031290715.1 Eubacteriales Family XIII. Incertae Sedis bacterium
TATACTGAATCTCGAGAAAAACTTTGTTTTGCAGTCGGAAAGGATCGATCAATATGTTTGCAGTTAACCCCATCGCCGTCGTACTCCTTGTGATTGTCGTTATCGTCGTCGCCGTCGTGATTTGGTTCATCGTGACCTACAACGGCTTCGTCAAGCTGCGAAACACGGTCGAGGAGGCTTTTTCGACGATGGACGTCTATCTGAAGAAGCGCTTCGACCTCATTCCGAACCTCGTCGAAACCGTCAAGGGTTACGCCGCGCACGAATCCGGCACGCTCGAAAAGGTCGTCCGGGCGCGCAGCGCCATCAGCGGCGCCGCCACACCCGCGGAGAAGATCGAGGGCGAGAACCTGCTCGGCGGTGCGCTGAAAAGCGTGTTTGCCCTCGCGGAAAGCTACCCGGCCCTGCGCGCCAACGAGAACTTCCTCGCGCTGCAGTCGCAGCTCGGCTCGATTGAGAACGACATCGCCAACGCCAGAAAGTATTACAACGGCACGGTTCGCCTTTTCAATACGAAAACGGAAACCTTCCCGAGCGCCCTCCTCGCCGCCCTGTTCAACTTCAAACGCATGCCCATGTTCGAGGCCGCGGACGACGCCGAACGCGAAAACGTCCGCGTACAATTTTAAGGGAATTACAATAACAATAATTAATGAGGAAATGAGAATCATGACACGACTGTTTTCAAGACTTGCCCTTGTGTTTTTTCTGCCGTTCGCCGTTCTGTGTTTCGCGGCGCCCGTCTTTGCGGACGGCTCCGGCGGATCCTACAGCGCGGACGACGGCCTTGAAACCCCCTCTTATGACATCAATATCATCGTGGACGAGGATAACAGTTTTCGCGTCACGGAGCGGATTACCGTCAACTTTTTAGAATCCTCACACGGCATTTATCGTCAGATTCCCATCGAAGGGACGGCTTACAGCCTTGTCAACGGGGAAAAAGTCGCACAAGACGCCCGCATCCGAATCACGGACATTACTGTGGAAGATTATTCATTCACAACATCTGCGGAAAACGGAAGCGAGGTGATCAAGATCGGCTCCGCGGACAAGCTGCTCACGGGCGAGCATGTCTATACGATACGGTACCGCATACGTTGGTATGACGACCGCATTCCGGACTACGACAGCATCTACCTCAATTTGATTCCGAAAGAATGGCCGACGGACATCGGATCCTGCTCGGTTTTGCTCTCTTTCCCGAAGGGCACCGATGTTTCCGGCGCGGAGTTCATCGGCATGGAAAGCGGGCGCACGGTCACGGATATCATGGACGTACAGCCGCTGCAGGGGCCCGGCGCGGACGGGCGCTATCTGCTCTCCGCGATGTCGAAGCGCACGATCGGCTTCGGCGACGGCTTGACTTTCCGCGTCGTTCTGCCGGAAGGGTATTTTGCGGGCGAAAAAATGTTCTATACGGAGGAGATCGTCTGCGGGATTGCCATCATCGCCGCGCCCCTCTGCTGCTTCCTGCTCTGGCTCATTTTCGGGCGGGACCGCCGCGTCGTCGAAACCGTCGAATTCTACCCGCCGGACGGTCTGACGCCGGCTGAAATCGGGCTGCTTTGGGACGGCAAGCTTCAGAATCGCGATATGATTTCGATGTTCATCTACTGGGCGGAAAAAGGCTGTATTGAAATCGAAGAAAGCGGAAAGAAAGATTTCATTCTGCACAAACGCGGCGGCCTCCCGCCGGACGAAAAGCCTTTCTCGAAGCAAATGTTCGACAGCATTTTCTCGCACGGGGAGTCGATCCCCCTGCGCGATTTCAACAAGGAAATCAGCTCCGCTTTCTACTTCGCAAAAGAGAACCTGCAATGCGATTTCGACAAAGACAGCTTGACGGCGCTCTATGAACGCTCGTCCATCGCCGCGCGGCGCGCCGGGCTGATCCTCGCGTTCATCCCCATCCTCGCCTTCATCATTTCCCAGATGGCGGACGCGATGGATTTCCTCGCGAAAGCCGTCGTCCTCATCCCCGGGATTCTCTTCTTTATCATCATCGCAAGAAGCAGCAGCTCCCGTTCCATCGCGCGGTACAGCGCCGCAAACAAGGGGCGCTATATCGCCCGTATCGTCTTTTCGCCCCTCATATTCTTCGGCATCGCGGTACTCGTCGCGATCGGAGCTGCCGTCCTCCGCGAACCGCTCACGGCCATTTTTGTAACGGTTTCCACTGTCGGCAGCATCGCACTCGCCCTGCTCGCGCGCAAAAGAACCCTCTATTATACAAGGGCGCTCGGCAAAATCCGCGGCCTGAACCGCTTCATCAAAACAGCCGAACTCGACCGAATCAACATGCTCGCGCAGGAAAATCCCGAGTACTTCTATCACATCCTGCCCTACGCCTGGGTCATGGACCTCACGGATACTTGGGCGGGGAAATTTGAAAAACTCGGGCTGCGCATTCAGCCGCCCGTTTGGTATAGGGGATACGACAATAACGCCCCCTTTACCTATCTCTATTTCTCAAGCGCCATGGACCGTTATACAAGGTCCGTCGAGAGCGCCGCGCATCAACCCGCGGCAAAAAGCGGCGGCGGCAGAGGAAGCGGAGAAAGCGGCGGCACCGGGGGATTCTCCGGCGGCGGCTTCGGCGGATTTTCCGGAGGAGGAGGTTTTTCGGGCGGCGGCATAGGAGGAGGCGGAGGCGGGCGCTGGTAGACAGGCCGGTCGTTGCAATCTGCTATAATCAAATTCATTATGCGGACAAAATCCATCATCTATCTCATCTTGGCCGGCCTCTTCTGGAGTATAGGCGGCGTATTCATCAAAACAAGCGGCATCAACCCGTTTGTGATTTCATCCATTCGGGGCGGCGTGGCCGCCATCGTATTCTTCCTATGGCTGAAAGGCCGCCCGAAATTCACTTTCAGCAGGCCGCAAATCATAGGCGCCATTGCTTACAGTCTTGTCCTCACCGGCTTCGTCCTCGCCAATTCCCTGACCTCGGCGGCCAACGCCATTCTTTTGCAATACGCCGCGCCCGTCTACGTCGCCATCATCGGCTTTTTCGTCTTGCATGAAAAACTGCATTGGTACGACTTCATCGCCATCGTGGGTGTTATCGGCGGCATGCGGATACTTATGGGCAACCGCTTCCAAGGAAATTCCCTCGCGGGTGACCTCATAGCCTTTGGCTCAGGCATCTTCTACGCAATCTTCATCATCGCCCTGCGCAAACAAAAATACGCATCTTCTTACGAAACCGTCCTACTCGGTAACATCTTCACTTTCTTGATCGGATTTCCGTTCTTCTTCTTGCATCCGCCGGCATTAGCCGGCTTGCCGCCCATCCTCTTCCTCGGCGTTATCCAAATCGCCCTCCCCTATCTGCTGTTCACCGCCGCGTCCAAACACGCAAAGGCTATCGATATGTCCATCTTCCCTGTCATAGAACCTCTTATGAACCCAGTCTGGGTCTTTCTCGTAACAGGCGAAAATCCCGGCATTCGCGCCGTCGCAGGAGGCGCCATCCTGCTTGCCGTAGTAGCATTCAAATCCATCGTAGAATTACGAAAACCTTCCAATCAGCATCGGTGAAATAATGCAAATAAGTCTTTCCGTAATTCACTTTGAAGTTGAGCCGAAATTGTCATTTGAAATATTTTCTCATGGTGCTTAGTATGGTGTAGATTTCAAAGGGTTTGGCGATGTGGCCGTCCATGCCTATGGATAGGTAGCGCTCGATATCGTCTTTGAAAACGTTGGCTGTCATCGCGATGATCGGGACGGTTTTTGCCCCCGGCAGGCCGGAGCCGCGAATCTGAATCGTCGCGTCGAAGCCGTCCATTACGGGCATTTGAATGTCCATGAAAATCAAATCATAGCGCGCGGGGTTCGCGAAGAACAGGTCCACCGCTTCGCTCCCGTTCGCCGCGCATTCGACACGGACGCCGGAACATTCGAGCAGCGTCAGTACGATTTCGCGGTTGATTTCGATGTCCTCGGCGAGCAGCAGTACCTTGCCCTGAAACTCGCCGGGCTGCACGGCTTTTTCGGCGTCCGTCAGGGGGGCGGTTTCCGGCGGCAGTTCCGCGCGCGCCGCCCGGATCGTGAAGCTGAACACGGAGCCTTGGCCGGGCCGCGAATCGACCCGGATCGTGCCGCCCATGAGCTCCACGATCTGTTTGGAGAGCGCAAGGCCGAGCCCTGTCCCGCCGTATTTTCGCGCCGTGCTGCTTTCGGCCTGCTGAAAGGACTGAAACAGTTTGGGAAGCTGATCTTCCGTAATGCCTATGCCGTTGTCGGCAATCTCGAAAAGGATGGTAACGTGTTCATCCGTTTCCGCGGCCGGCGTAACCGTCAGAGAAATACGCCCGCCCTCCGGTGTGAATTTGACAGCATTGCCGATGAGGTTTGTGAGGACCTGCGCAAGACGCAAATCGTCGCCGAAAAGCGCTTCCGCCACATCGTCGGAAACAGACACGGCAAGCTCCTGATTTTTTTCGTCCGCTTTGAATTTCATTACATCTTTCACGTGTTCGACGATCTTTCTCGGACGGTATACGACTTCGGTGAGTTCGAGCTTGCCGGCTTCAATCTTGGACATGTCGAGTACATCGTTGATCAGGCCGAGCAGATGGGTCGAGGCCTCTTTGATCTTCAGAAAAGCGTAATTTTTGCGCTCGATATTCGGCGCCTGTTCGCCGACGGCGGTCATCCCGATGACCGCGTTCAGCGGTGTCCTGATCTCGTGGCTCATGTTGGAGAGAAATTCGCTCTTTGCCCGCGAAGCGCCCTCCGCGATCAGGACATGCTCTTCGAGCGCCTTTGTCCGCTGCCGCACGGTTTCCTCAAGGACCTCGTTCACTTCCTCCGTGAGATGGTAGCCCTGCGCGTACTTTCGGGCTAAGATGAACGCCATGCCGATCGTCATGATGAAAAAGCTGTACCGCGTGAGCACGATGCCCGTATGCGCGTAGCGCGCGTCGAGGATGTCCAAAATCGACGTGACCGCGACAAAAATCATCATGAGGAAAATGTTGCCGAGCGGAAGCTTGCGCAGACCCGCGAAAAATTCACGGGGAAATGTGGTCGCTTCCCCGGATTCCCGGGCGGCGGCCGCCTGTTTTCGGACTTGTATCACGAACGTAATCAGCACATCGTAGACGACGACATAAACCATGAAAGCCGCCCCGATGATTTGCCATATCGTGAGCAAATCATTGGCAAACCAGACGGTGGACAGGCTCTGCAAGGCGATGAACACGGCGCAGACGACGCCGTATAGGGCCGTGGGGAGTTTCAGCCTGCCGAAATTGAGCATTTCGAGGAACACGGGCGCAAACAAAGCCACCAAATAAAGCGAAGCGAATTCGATCCGCTGCGTGACCGCGGTATTATCGGAAAAGATGTAGATGGCCGAGCTTCGCGAGAAAAAGTAAATCGCGACGAGGACGGAAAAGATGCCGAAAAAGAAATTGTAATTGTCGGATTTGCGCAGGAAATAAAGCAGCATATGATAGATGCCGAGCACGATGTACACCGTGCAGAAAGCGATTGTCAGCATATTGTTTTCCTGCGCGGAAATGTTCTTGAAACTGCCGATATAATAAGGGGACGAGTAATACAGGCCGGTGGTGTTGGAATCCTCCGCCCCGATCACATGAATGACAAGATAGTTCTCCCCCTCGTTCAGGATGTTTCTGTAAAACGGGAAGTTGACGCCGCGCTGCGCCCTGTGCGAGGTGATCCGCCCCTCCGCATCCAAATGGAGGTTTTTCGTGACGCCCTCTCCGTTGATGTAGACCTCCCAGTTGTCGCCGATTCCGGCGAAATACATGCCGGGCACGACCGGATTGTTCGCGTCGAACAAAAACGCGATGGCTTCCCGGCTGAGCGTGAAAGGGATCAGTATGGTAAAGTCCTGCGTTTTCCGCTCCTTGAGCGAGAGAAAATCGGGGTCCGCGCTGCCCGCGCCGCCGTCTATTTTCGGCATGATAATATCGCTTTTGTGCCCGGCCGGAAAGACAAAGGTCCAATCCGTGATTTCGGGGTCTTTGATCGAAGCGTACGCCGGTTCAAATCCGCTCTTGACGTAGGCGGGCGAGGCCATCAGATCGGTGTAGAGCGGATCGTCGGTTCGGGAGGAAGCGGCGCCGATGCTGATGAAAAACAAAACGGCGACAAAAACCATTACGATCAGCGTCGTCCAAACGGCTATTGTTTTCAGCATGGCATATCTCCCAATCTCATGGCGGCCTGGAAATCAATAATCCCGCGCGTCGATATCCGCTTGCGTGATCGTGGCCGCGTCAAAAGATATTTCGTCCACGTAGTTGAGCTTTTGCGGCGTCCGGCCGGCCTGAAGCTGCGTGATGATCTCCGCGACGCGCGGCCCGTGCAGCGGATTGCACTCGACATTGTAATGGATCAAGCCCGCGAGCGTGTCGTCAAGCCCCGCGTGCGTGGCGTCAAACGAGATAATCGTGATCCCGCCGTCCGCGCCGAAGCTCTTGCCTGCCGCCCGGAGCGCGTCTATCGCGCCGAACGCCATGTTGTCGTTTTCGCAGTACAGGACGTCGAAGCCGCTGTTTTCTTTGAGAAAGCGCTCCATCACTTCCTTGCCGTTGACCTCTGTGAAATCCCCGCTGTCCCGGAGGACGAGTTCCCAGCCCGCGTTTTTCGCCAAGGCGGCGTCGAGTCCGTCGGTGCGGCCGATTTGCGCGGACGCGCCAAGCGTGCCTTGCATATGCGCGATTTTCAGGTCCGGGCCGAGCGTTTCCTCCATCCATGCCGCGGCGGCGTCGCCCTCGCTTCGGAAATCGGAGCCGACCCAACAGGCGTAAAGCGTGTCGTCCGATACGTCGATCATGCGGTCCGCAATAATGATGGGAATGCCCGCGTCCCTCACTTCGGCCAGAACTTCGTCCCACCCTGTTTCGACCAAGGGCGCAATGACGATATAGTCGACCCGCGCCTTGACAAACCCGCGCAGCGCTTCGATCTGGTTTTCCTGCTTCTGCTGCGCGTCCTTGAAGATCAATTTGTAGCCGTTCTCCTCCGTAAAGGTTTCTTTCATGGATTTTGTGTTGGCCATGCGCCAATCCGACTCGGCGCCCACCTGCGAAAACCCGACGGTAATCAGGCCCTCGTCGCCGTCCGGGGTATCCCCGCTTTGGGAATCGCCCGCGGGCGCGTTTTTTTGGCAAGCCGTAAAGACGATTAAAAACACCGATAGGAGCAATAATAGGGCAAGAATTTTTTTCATTGTCGCGCCTCATTTTCTTTTGCGGTACCCGCACTTGAACGATGCATGTTCCTCTCTATTATATCATATCGCTGTTAAGTAGCAATTTAATATACTTTATTACCCCGGCGCAATAGTGTGGTATGATTGTCATAGGAAAGAAACTTGCGGATGGTGTGACGGCGGGACAGCGAGGGACGGCGGGAATGAAAAAAAGCTTGATTGTTTTCAATGTGATTTGCGTCGCTTGGGCAGCGCTTTTTCTGCTGTTCTATGACCGGCAGAACCTCATCGTGGACTACGGCCTTCGGGCGGCGGCCGCGATCACGCGCGCGAACATCCTGATCCCGGCGGCGGCGCTGATTATTTGCGACGTATTGTACGCCGTCCGGGCCGGGCGAAGGAAACAGAAATCGGCGCCCCGCCCTGTGCCGGAGGAACGCGTGTCCGAAAGCGGCGAGGGGAAATACGACCCGCCGCGTATCCGAAAAGACCTTGATATCCTGCTCCGAAAAGACCCGGCGCTCGGGCCGTACCTCGGAAAATGCCTGACCCAAATGGACAGCATCGACCTCAAACAGGAACAGCTGGCGACGGTGCGCGCGCGGAACGACAACCTCGTCCTCGATGAAGTGGAAGCGGCGATAGACGAAGCGGAAACAAGCCTGTGCCGCAATCTGTCGCGGGTCGTCGACCGCATGGTATTATTGCAGAGCCTGGAAAAGCGCGACGCGGCGGTCATCGGCGAGAACACCGGCCATATCGAAGCCGCCATCCGGCAAAACGACGAAATCCTGTCCCACTGCGACGCGCTTCTGACGGAATGCGCGGGCTATCTCGACGACAGGAACGCCGGGACGGGGATGGAAGAAATGAAATTGGAAGCAATGACCGAATCCATCGCGGCCCTGCGCGCGCTCGGCGTTCGCAAGGCGTGAGGGAACACGGAAGGAAACAGGCCGGACAGGAGAAACATTATGAAAATGAATCGGAATCAAAAAAGGCGCGTGATGGGCGTCTGCGCGCTGATGATGGCTTTGGCGGCCCTGCTGGCGGGCTGCAGCGGCAATTCGGCGTTTTTCGAGAAAGACGATGTCAATTATGGAACGCTGACAAAAGCGGAAGCGCTCGAAACCCTCGACGCGTACCTTTCAAAAATCAATGTCACAGAGAACAAGCCGATCCTCGACATCAGCTCGGGGGAAACGATTGCGGAAGCGGATGAAATCCCGGATATCGGCAATTACCCCCTCTCGGTGGAGGGCGGCGGGGAGATCGACGTGGAAATTTTCTCCTCGACGGAAAAGGCCGGTTCCGGAAAAGACGGCTGGATCAATGAGGTTGCGGCGGATTTCAACCGGCGGGGCTACGAGGTTGACGGGCAAAGCGTGTCCGTTTCCATCCGGCCGATCGCGTCCGGCCTTACGCTCGATTATATCGTTACGGGGAAACATGTTCCCGACGCTTTTTCCCCGGCAAACGCGCTGTGGGCGAAGATGATCGAGGACGGCGGCGTCCGGATCACGGAGGTCACAGACCGGCTTTGCGGGAATACGGCCGGCATTCTGATGGAGAAATCCGTGTACAAAGAATTTACGGCGGCGCACGGGGACGTTACACTGGAAAACGTGACGGACGCGGTGCTTGACGGGGAGATTATCCTCGGGTACACGAACCCCTACGCGTCCTCGACCGGACTGAATATGCTGACGGCCACGCTGAAGGCATTCGACCCGGAGAACCCGCTTTCGGAGAAGGCCGCGGGCACGCTGCGGGAGTTTCAGGCGCAGGTGCCGCCCGTCGCCTTTACGACCGCGCAGATGCGCGAATCCGCGAAAAAGGGACTGGTGGACGTCATGATTATGGAATATCAGGCGTATATCAACGAGCCGACGCTCGCCGACTATGTGTTCACGCCGATCGGCGTTCGCCACGACAGCCCGGTCTATGTGTTCGAGGGCACGACAGATACGAAACGGCAAGCGCTGAATCTCTTTGTTGATTATTGCATGGAAAAAGACGCGCAGGAACTCGCCGGGGACTATGGTTTCAACGCGCACGAGGACTACGCGGGGCAGGACCCGGGCATGAGCGGCGCGCAGCTGCTCGCGGCGCAGAGTATCTGGAAAGAAAACAAATCCGGCGGCAAACCCGCGATGGCGGTTTTTGTGGCCGATGTTTCCGGCAGCATGGAGGGGACGCCGATCACGGAGCTCAAACGGTCGCTGCGGAACGCTTCCCAGTACATCGGGGACGGGAATCTGATCGGGCTCATTTCCTATGCGAACGATGTCTATGTCGACCTGCCGATCGCGGAGTTTTCGGGGAAACAGCCCGCGTATTTCAACGGGGCGGTAACGAACCTGTCGGCGGGCGGCGGGACGGCCACGTATGACGCCGTGCTCGTCGCGCTCAAAATGCTGCTCGACAAAAAAGAGGAAGTGCCGGACGCAAGGCTCATGATTTTCGTGCTTTCGGACGGGGAAGCGAACGAGGGCTTCACCTTTGAGAAGATGGCGCCCGTCGCGGCGGCGCTCGGCATCCCGCTCCACACCATCGGCTACAACGCGAACCTTGAGGAATTGTCCCGCATGAGCGCCATCAACGAGGGCCTGAGTATCAACGCCAACGAATCGAATGTCGTGTATCAGATCAAGAATGTTTTTAATGCGAATTTGTAGGGTGCGGGGGGAGAGCGTAGGAGAGCGTAGGTGTTCAGAAAATACTTAGTTTGTTTTGTTACGCCGTAGTATAATAAAACGAAGGACGTAAGCGGATTTTGTAATATACTAATAATTTTAAAGGATAACTGATGAAGCTCATATTGGACATTCCAACATTGATTCGCGAAGCAAGAGAATTCTGCGAAATCGAAGCCAAAAAGAATCACGTTGGCCTCATCGGCGTTACCGATGGCAAAGCTGTTGGAACTTATGTTGAACATCGTTTTCAATCATATTTGGAAGAAAAATATGACCTATCTATTGGAAGCAGTGCAAAAGGCATTGACTTACCCGACCCAAAAATAAACACCGACATAAAGGTCACTTCGATTAGGCAACCGCAAAGTTCATGTCCTTACAAAAGTGCAAGACAAAAAATCTTTGGACTTGGATATAATTTGCTCGTCTTTGTATATGACAAACAAGATACAGCAGATTCTTCTACTCTCAACTTTATAAACTGTACGTTCATTTATGCAGACAGAACAGCCGATTTCACTATTACAAAAAGGCTTAGGGAGATGATAAAGGATGAAGCCAACAAGGAAGATGTTATTGCATATTTGCAAGACCGCAACATGCCGGGAGATGAGATTGTCTATAACGATATTGCAGATGAGGTTCTGTCGAAAACGCCGGAACAGGGATACCTTACCATATCGAACGCACTTCAATGGCGATTGCAATATGGCAGGGTTATCGGCTTAAAGAATGGAGTTGCAGGAGTAGTCAACCATGATTGGGAATTATGAGCAAAAGGAATACGGAGATTATCAAACGCCACCGGAATTTGCAGAGAAAGTGTGCGGTTACATTCACGACACAATAAAAGTACAGCCAACCATGATTATTGAGCCAACTTGCGGCGTTGGGAATTTTCTGAAAGGCAGCAATACTGTTTTCCCGGATACATCTCTTATCGGTATTGACATAAACGATGAGTATATCTCGTCTTTGAAATCAACTTTTGATGGAGAGAGTATTTCATTGTATACCGCTGATTTTTTTCAGTTCGATTTTTCAAAACTCATTCGGGAACATGATTCAAAAGAAATACTTATCGTCGGCAATCCTCCTTGGGTAACAAATAGTGCATTGTCGGTATTGAATAGCGATAATGCACCTCTTAAAAGCAATTTCAAGGGACACAAAGGATTAGACGCAATAACAGGAAGTGCAAATTTTGATATTTGTGAATATATGTTGCTTTCCCTGATTGAACGGTTTCGGAACACAAACTCTACAATCGCTATGCTTTGCAAAACAAGTGTGGCAAGGAATGTGTTTTGCGAATTGGTGAGAACAGGTGTCGGATTCGATTGTGCAAAACTGCTGCTGTTCGATGCGAAAGCGGTCTTTGACGTATCTGTTGATAGTGGACTGTTTGTTTTCCGTTTGAATGATAAGGCAATCGAAACTGCCGCTTGCAGTGTTTATGATTTTGAGAATCCAATGATTGAAAAATACAAATTTGGTTTTAAGAATAATGTATTCTATTCCAAAATTGACGACAGTTCGCCTGATTATAATGGGAAATCATGTTATATATGGCGGCAAGGGATTAAACATGATTGTTCCAAAATTATGGAGTTATCGAAGAATGGAAATGGATTTGTCAACGGAAACAAGGATTCCGTTGATATAGAGGATGTCTATGTTTTTCCGTTGATAAAAAGCAGCGCGGTTAAAAACTGCCTAATTGAATCCTCGAAGAAGTACGTAATCGTAACACAACAGAAAATAGGCGCTGACACAAGTGCCATTAGCAAAATTGCGCCGAAAACATGGACTTATCTGCAAGCGCATAAAGCGCTTTTTGACGGAAGAAAAAGCAGTATCTATAACAATGCCCCTGCGTTTGCGATGTTTGGCGTTGGCGATTATTCATTCGGGAAATATAAGGTTGGCATTTCAGGCTTCTACAAGAATCCACGGTTTGCGCTTCTAACATCAGAAAAAGCCGTCATGATGGACGACACTTGCTACTTTATAAATCTTAATACATATGATGACGCCTACGCGATCATGTTGCTGTTAAATAGCCCCAAAGTGCAACAGTTTATAAAAAGCATTTCGTTTGTCGACTCGAAACGCCCCTATACGAAAAAAGTGCTTGAACGCATAGATTTTGGGAAAGCATTTGAACATGTTACATTAAGCGAATTGCAGGAAACGGAGCAGAATTTAGGATTATCCTCATACATTACAAGCGAAATTTTTTTGCAGACGAAAATGAACACCGCGAAACTCTATGACACAAAGAATGCCCAAATGGAACTTGCTATATAGTCAGTATGATTTTTAGGAGCTTATATACGGACGCGGCGGCTGCCGCGCAGCTTCCGCATAAACCGCTTGCGCAGGTTCTTTTGGGATTTGGATGGTTTGTAGGGCCGGCCCGTGTACATTCCGTACGTCCGCATTGTATCGCGGTAGCCGAGATCGATCAGCATTTTCGAGGTTTCTTTTTGGAAGACCAATGTGTTGCCCAAATCCCAGTCGCTTCGGATCAGTGTGAAATCAATTTCCCCTTCCTCCGCTTTGGCGAGTTCCCGCTTGCGGACGATTCCCGTCGCCTGAAGGTCAACGGCGATGATCCGTTCCGCGCCGTTTTCGAGTGCCATCGCCACCGGAAGATTGTCGTGATAGGCACCGTCGATATAGGTCTTGTCGTCGATAATCTTCCCCTGCGCGGCCGGGAAGCATGCGGAGCTCGCCATAATGAACGGAATCAGTTTTCCGGGTTCGATGTCGTCCTTCATAAGGCGGTGCGCCTTGAGGGACGGCAGGATTTCCGGCAGCCGCCGCGGTGATTTCAGAATGTCCCGCGCCGCGCTTATGGGGCGCATTTGTGACAACGCGGGCAAGGGATGGGCGATTGCGTTCGGCACTTCTACGGTAACAAGGCCGAAGTCGACGCGCGAAGCCCGCACCGCGTCCTCGTCGATATATTGTTCAAGCAAGCGCTGCAGCCCGCTCGTTTCCGCACCGCCCTTTGCTAAGGCTTCGCGCGCGTAAGCGAGCGCGCTGTCCGACGACAGGCCGAACACCATATCCGTCGTAAGCAGTTCCCAAAGCTCGACGGCGAGGTCGAGTTTGCCCTGCGCGGCCATCGCCCCGTTGATGGCGCCGACCGATGTCCCGACCACCAGATCGAACTGTATGCCGAGTTCGGACAGGGCTTTCCAGACGCCGACCTCGTAAGCGCCGCGCGACCCGCCGCCGCCCAGCACCAAAGCTGTCTTTTTTGATTTTGCTTGATTCATAGATGATTCCTGCCTTACTGTTTTATTGTCTTAATTGCCTTAATTGCCTTACTGCATGGGGATTATTGTACCACAGGGTTGATCGTTTGCGCATGCACATGCCTGAATAGTAATCTTGTTTTTTGTGTTTTAATTGTAAAAATTCGGGTATAATATCTATATCACATAAAAGAAGAATGAGCAGAAGAATGAGCACGGGCGCGCGCGGGAGCGTGATAAAATCACGGAGGAACCGGCGGGTTGATAATAGGAGATGAAGAAATGTTATCTAAGAAATCTATGACGCAGCCAAAACTATTTGCCATCATACTGACGGTATTCATGCTGATGGCGGCCGCCGCGCCCATTCAGGCGCTGGCGGATTCACCCGCGGCCGGGGACGCCGGAGCTGCGGCGGCGACACCCGCCGCGGCCGCCGCATATTACACCGTAACGTTCGGGGCGGAGGGCAAGGCTGACGTTACCGCCATTGTGGAAAACGGCGAAAAAGCGCCGGCGCAAGCCGCGCCGATTGCGCCCGCCGGCAAGATATTCATCGGCTGGTATACACAGGAGAACACGGAAAGCGGCGCGGTCGATATGCCTTTTGACTTCACGGCCGCCATTACAAAAGATACCGCCGTCTTTGCGCGATTCGCGGAGAAGGGCTATGAGGTCCGTTTCCTGAGCGGCGAAAATACGGACTCCGTCATCATGTACTCGCAAACCGCAGCCGAGGGCGGCACGATTGCAAAACCCGCCGTCGACATCGCCGGCATCGAAATGACGGCCGCCCAAATCTTCACGAACGAATGGAAACTCAAAGGAAGCGACGCGGACTTCGCCTTTGGAACGACCCCTGTCAATTCAAATCTGGTGTTTGTGCCCGTTTTGAAGAATGGCTACTGCTATGTCTGGTTCGTTTCCGGGAGCAGCTTCGTCGATCCGATTGAGGCTGAATACGGCTCCCTCATCGAAAAGCCCCTCGATCCCGTCCGCGAGGGCTACACTTTCGCGGGATGGTATACCGATGAAGAACGCACACAGCCCTTTGATTTTTCGGCTGTTCCTATTACCGCAACAATCACGTTGTACGCCAAATGGACGGGCAATCCCGTTCTTTATACCATTCATTATTGGCTCGAAAAACCCAATTTGGTTCCGGATGATTATCCCGCGCCGATCTGGACGGAAGGTCCGGGTACGCCGCCCGCGGCGGCGACGGGAGAACTTTCAGACGGATCGATTTCACCGGAAAAGGATCAGCTTCACGATACGGGCAACTACATCTTCGCGGCTTCCGCGGCGGGTTTTGGCATCGCGGGGACAAAGGTAAGCGCGGCGGTTTCGGACGCGGGCGTCCCCGCAGATGTTCAAACGAAGATCAGGAACATGCTCGACCCCACGAACATTCGCGCCTGGAACACTTTTGCCCATGTCGCGTGGGGGGATCAGGATGTCGCCATTGACGGAAACGGCGCCGCGGTCGTGAATGTTTATCTCACGCGCAGCGTCTGGACAATGAACTTTGTCCTGTATTCGCCAAGCGCCGCAAACCAGCATGTCGTCATGAATGTCAGAAATAATACATCCCTTTCCCCGGTCTATGACGGCGAAGTTCCGGCCGGAGGGACAAAGCTCGGGACACTCACGGTGAAGGCCAAGATTGACCTCAGCCTTGCGGATTTGTCCGTCATGCCTTTCGTGACGGATCCTGTGACGGGGGATACCCTCGTTTCCTCCGTCACTAACGGCACACAAGCCGGACCCTATATCCTGCGCGGTTGGGGTCCGTGGTCCACAAGCGGTTTCGGGGTATTTAAGGCCGTAAATACGGTAGTAAACAATGCGGCTACATCGACAGATGTTTCCCAAAGGATCTCAACATACAACACATCGTGGTCTTCCGCGGCATCTCAAACCCTGACCCGGTCACATCTCTATGTCGAATCCTTGGATCAAACACGCGCCTTCGGGGACGACGGAATCCTTGACGACAGCGGGAACCCGAACCCGCGCATCTACGTGGATTCCATCAAAGAGAACAACAAAACCGGCGATATCGCGGTGATCCGACAAGTCATGGAAGACGGCGGCGGGACATGGTATTGGGCGACGAACGCCGACCGCCAAATCACGGACATTTTGGACGGGTTTACCTCTTACCACGGATACGGCGACGGCGCGGGCAATACAGGGAACTGTTTCCAGTACAACGGAACGGTATTCTATCAGCTCAACGACGGCGGCAATTCAAACGACAAACACCGTTATTATTTCTACTCCCGCAATTCCTATGACCTGACCTTTGACGCGCAAGGCGGCGCCGCAGCGGGAGATACAGGGGATGAAGAAATCAAGTTTGAAACCCCGCTGCGCGGGTACGAACCGGCCGATCCCGTGCGTGAAAACGCGGAATTTTTGGGCTGGTTTGAATCCGCGGACGCCGCCGAGCCGTTTGACTTTGAGAACGGCGCCATGCCCTCGCACGACCTTTTGCTCACCGCGAGATGGTTGGTGAATCCGCGCGCGGTCCGTTTCTACGGCAATCCCTCGGCGGCGGCGCCCATCGAGGGCTTCACGCAGTCGGTCCGGGACGGCGGGACGGCGGTAAATCCGGGAGACCTCGACCCTGCGGGCTTCGGCATGACGGACGGCAATCGTTTCCTCGGTTGGTATTACCGCACCGCTTCCGGCGGCCTGCTCCCCTATGCCTGGGATATGCCCGTGACAAGCGACATCAATCTCTATGCCCGCTGGGACCCGCCATACAAACCGCACACGGTAGCCTATGACCTCGGCGGCGGCGCGGGTACGCTCCCGAAAGACGCAAATCGGTACGCCATCGGCACGCAGGCGCTCGTGATGGACGGCAGTCATCTTACAAAGGGCAGCCTTGTGTTCATCGGTTGGAAAGCGGAAGGGCCGGAAAGCGGCTATTATCACAGCGGCAATGTTCTGCGCGTCACCGGGGATATGACACTGACCGCGCAGTACGCAAGCCCTGCCGGGACGCTCAAGCTCACGTTCCGCCAAAACGCTTCGGCGCGCGACGCCAAGGCCGAGTCATGGACGGCGGCGAAAAACACACTGCAAACGCTTCCTTCGGGCGGCGATCTCGGATTTGAACGGCCGCGCTATGTATTCGCCGGCTGGACGGACGCGGCCGGAAACGCCGCCCAAAATGGGGACTTCGCGCCGGGGACGGTGATCCGCGTCACGCGCGACATCGATCTGTACGCGGTGTGGACACTCGACGCTTCATCGGCGACCGTGCATCACGTACTCGTCAAAGACGGCAAGGCGCAAGACATATCGGGCTGGCCGAAGACCTATACCGCGCATCCCGGAACCGGGGACACACTGGCGCGGGGGGACAGCCTGACGATCGGGCGGCTCGGCGACGCGAACCTTCAGCTCTTCAATACCGCCGTGGGCGTCGACCCGTTTGACAACACGGTCACGGACAATCCGATCGACAGCGTGCTCCATACGCTGGCATCCGTTTCCGCAAACCCGTATGCCAACACGGTGACCTTTTATTATCGTGAAAAAACGGCCGCCCCGCCTGTGATCCCGGAGGACGACCCGCCGGCGGCGACTCCCGAAACGGTGCAAAGACCTGTGATTGTGAACAATCCGGCGGCCGCGCCGGCGAGCGCGCCGGCGGCTGAACCGGCAATCGAGCCCGCGAGCGAGCCCGCGACAAAGACACAGGTCACGTCCGCGGCGGCTGAACCCGGCGTGACAGGCACGCCGCCCGCGCCCGATGTGCCCGCGCCGGACTTCGCGGGGGCTGCGGCGGCGCAGGGCATCCCGATCCTGCCGGGCGGGATTCCGCTCTTCGGCCCGAGCGGTTTTGCGGCGTGGGCGCTGCTGAACCTTCTCCTCTGTATAGCCGGCGCGGTCGCCGCAGTGTTGGGCCTTATCGCGCTTTACAGGCGGTACCGCAGACTTGCGGGGGCGGATCGGAAAGCGCGGATTCGCCGCGAAGAATTTGCCGGCGCTTCCGGAAACGATTTCGCCGGCGCGGAAGGCGCAGGCCGCAAGCATACGAGAAAGTCCGCGGCGGTCCTTGGCATCGTATTTGCGGCGCTCGGCGCGGCGGTATTCCTCATTACGGAAAATACGGAGCTGCCGATGGTGCTGCTCGACAAGTGGACGATTGTAAACGCGGTTCTTTTCGCCGCCGAAATCGCCGCGCTGAGGATGGCTTTTCGGAAAGCGGGGCATGAGGACGAGGACGGGCGCGCCGCCGCCTGAACAACAGCTAAGCAACAGCGCGAAACGGCGCACGGTTACAGTATCTGAATGCTTACAATAGCTACGCTCAAAATATCGTACATTATTTCAAAATATCGTACGGTATTTTGAGTTTTTGTGAAAAATTGATGTTTTTATTTGTAAAATCGGTGAACGCCCTTGTAATAATCGTACGATGTGGTAGAATGATCGTACGGATGGGATGGTTGTGCGGAGATTACAACGGCTGATATGGGCGAAAGCGTGATGAATGATCGTGCGGATGGGGTGGTTGTGCGGAGATTACAACGGCCAATATGGGCGAGCGTGCGGAGAATGATCGTGCGGATGGAGGTGATGGTATGGAAATCACGGCGACTGAATTGAAAGCAAATCTTGGCAAATATCTTGAGGAAGCGCAAGCCGGCGAAATCGTGATTACAAAAAACGGCAAAGTGATTGCCCGCTTGCTCGGGGAGGAAGCGTACCGTACCCCGGCCGCGGCGGACGGCTATGTGCGGGAGAGCGCCGCGGGGTTTTATGACGCGGGCGCGGAGTTTGAATGGGTGATCCTGCGCGGCGGCGTGCCTTGGGCGAAGGTCGTACCGTTCAAACCGCGGGGAAAACGGCAAATAGGCTTTGTGAAAGGGCCGCCGGTATCACAGGCGACAGACGCCGCGGTGTTTGAGCCGATGAACGAGGAGGAATGGGCCGCATGGGAAACGGACTGGACGGGGAAGTAGGCGGCTTTCTCTTGGATACGCACGCCTTTCTTTGGGCTGCTTATGAAAGCGGCATCGTCAAATTGGGCGCCCGCGCCCGCGCCGTGATCGAGGATCCGGACGCCCTTCTGTATCTGTCGTCGATCAGCGTTTATGAGATTGCGAACAAACATCGCCTCGGCAAGATTCCGGAGTACGCGTCCATTGCGGAAAACCTGATCGCGACGATCAAACAGCTTGGCGCGGAGGAGCTGCCGGTGAATTTCGGGCATGCCTATGCCGCGGCAAACTTCGATTGGGGAAACCGCGACCCCTTTGACCGCATGATTGCCGCGCAGGCCTGCGCGGAGGGGCTTGTATTGATCAGCGCGGACGCGGCTTTTGCCGGTTTGCGTAGGGTTGAGGTTTTGTGGTAGAGTTATTAGGAATCGTTACCGCTGAAAGGCGAGGGCCTCTTTTAGGGATAGCGTTCCCTTGTAGATCGACTTGCCGCAGATCACGCCGGCCGCGCCGATGTCGCTCAGGGCTTTCACGTCGCTTATGGACGCGACGCCGCCGCTGGCGACGACATCCGATTTTACCGCCTTGTTGAGTTCGTCGAGCTCAGCGATGTTGGGCCCGGCGAGCGTGCCGTCTTTGGCAATATCCGTATAAATAATCGCGGACACGCCGGCCTCGTCCATGACGCGGGCCAAGTCGATGAAATATACGCTGCTGTCGTCGAGCCAGCCGCCGCCCGAAGCCATGCCGCCTTTCGCGTCGATGCCGACCGCGACGCGTTCGCCGAACCGTTGGATCATCTCTTTTGTGAAGTCCGGATTTTGTATGGCGGCGGAGCCGAGGATGACGCGGGCGACGCCGAGGTCAAGATAATATTCGACAGCCTTGCGCGTGCGGATGCCGCCGCCGATTTCGACGAAAAGCGAGGTCCCCTCCGTTATTGTTTTGACGATGCCGCCGCTCACGGGCTCACCGGTAAGCGCCCCGTCGAGGTCGACCATATGAAGATGGGTCGCGCCCTCAGCCTCGAAACGCTTCGCGGTTTCCAGCGCGTCGTCCGCGACCTGCTCCGTCGTCGAGAAATCGCCCTTCGTCAGGCGCACGGGCTTGCCGTCTTTCAAGTCGATCGCGGGGAAGATTATCATAAGGGGACCTCTAAAAACTATATGTACACGGATATGATTCAAAAATTAGTAAGATTCGTTTGCAAAAAATGTTGTAATACTGGTGGTATTTCAATGTTTTTTGCAAATAGAAGATTGCTGAATTTGGGAGCATAGGCGGGTGCATAGAGTTTTTAGAGGTTCCCATAATATTATAACTCCAGAAAACTTTGCAGGATGCCGAGCCCGACGGGGCCGCTTTTTTCAGGATGGAACTGCGCGCCGTAGATGCCGCCTTTGCGGACGAGGGCCGGGATGAGCTGCCCGTAGGCCGCGGCAAGGCTGATGTTCTTCCCGTCCGTGACCGCCTTGTAGGAGTGGACAAAGTAGACCATATCGCCGTTCTTCACGGTCTTTGTCATGGGCGAGGGATTGGTGATCGTCAGGTCGTCCCAACCCATATGCGGAATCTTCAGGCCCGGCGCCTGAATGCGGTCCACATAGCCGTCAATGAGCCCAAGACCTTCGGTTTCCTCAAATTCATAGCCCTTTTCAAAAAGGATTTGCATACCAAGGCAGATGCCGAGAAGGGGTTTTTTCCGCGCTTCGACGCGGATCACGTCCGTCAGGCCGCGCTCGTCGAGCATGCGCATGGCGTCGGGAAAAGCGCCTACGCCCGGGAGAATCAGTTTGTCCGCCGCGCGCAGGGCGGCTTTGTCGGCTGTGATGCCGCCGTCCGCGCCGAGGAATTTCAGCGCGTTCTTTACGCTGAAAAGGTTGCCCGCGCCGTAGTCGATGATGGCAATTTTTTGATTTGCTTTTGTTTCATTCATCAAAGCACGCCTTTTGTCGTCAGCAGCGTTTCGCCCTGCACCGCGGCGGCAAGCTTCAGCGCGTGCGCGAAAGCTTTGAACAGGGCTTCCGCTTTGTGGTGGTCGTTTTCCCCGTAGAGCAGGGTCAGGTGGAGCGTGATCTGCGCGTTCACAGCAAAGGCGCGGAAAAACTCGGGGATCATCTGCGTATCGAGCGTCCCGATCTGATCCGCCGTAAACGCCGCGTCGTATACAAAGTAGGCGCGGCCGCCGACGTCGATGCTCGCGCGCGCAAGCGACTCATCCATCGGCAGCGTAAAGCTGCCGTAACGCGCGATGCCGGCCTTGTCGCCGATTGCGTCCAAAAACGCCTGCCCAAGCACAATGCCAACATCCTCAATGGAGTGGTGCGCGTCCACTTCGAGGTCGCCGCCGCAGGTCACGCTGAGGTCAAAGCCGCCGTGTACGGCGACCGCCGTGAGCATGTGGTCGAAGAAACCGACGCCCGTATCGATGTCCGAAGCGCCCTTTCCGTCGAGGTCGAGTGTGACCGCGATGTTTGTTTCTTTGGTTTTGCGTTCGATGCTGCTCTTTCGCATACTTCTCTCCTTCGATTCTTCAGATTCTTCGCCCGCGGCTCAATATGATATCGCTTCACCGCTGCCGGCAGCGCTATGCGGAACATCTTTATTCGGTTTCGCCGAAGCGGACCTTGACGGAAGCGATGTGGGCCGTGAGCCCTTCCGCGGCCGCGATCTCGATTATATCATCTTTTGCGGCGCTCAGCGCTTCCTTCGTGTAGTATGTATAGCTCATGCGTTTGACGAAATCGTAGACCCCGAGCGGCGAAGCGAACCGTGCCGTGCCGAAGGTAGGGAGTACATGGTTTGTTCCGGCGTAATAATCACCGACGGGCTCCGGCGTCCATGGGCCGCAGAACACGGAGCCGGCGTTCCTGATACGCGGCAACAGCCCCAGCGGGTCTGTGGTGAGGAGCTCCAAATGTTCGGGCGCGATGAAGTTCGCGAGGTCAACCATTTCGTCCTCACTGCGGCACACGATGATGAGTCCGTTTTGCTCTATGGAACGGCGGGCCGTTTCTTTTCTGGCGAGGGCGGACAATTGTTCGGCGACCTCGGCGGCGGCCGCCGCGGCCGTGTCCGGGTCGGTCGTCAACAGGATGGCTGCCGCGTCCGGGTCGTGCTCCGCCTGGGAGAGGAGATCGGCCGCGGCAAAGGCTGCTTTTGCTGTTTCATCCGCGATGATGAGGATCTCGCTCGGGCCGGCGATCATGTCGATGTCTACTACGCCGAAAAGCAGCCTTTTGGCGGTGGCCACGTAGATGTTGCCCGGTCCGACGATCTTGTCAACGCGCGGGAAGGTTTCAGTGCCGAAAGCCAGTGCGGCCACCGCCTGGCCGCCGCCCGCCAGAATCACCCGATCCACACCGGCGACAAAAGCCGCGGCCAAAATCTCTCTCATATCCTCCCGCGGCGGCGTTACCATCACCAATTCCCCGACCCCCGCGATCTTCGCCGGAATCGCGTTCATCAGCACCGTCGAGGGATAGGCCGCCGTACCGCCGGGTACATAGAGCCCGACCCGCTCCAGCCCGCGGACCATCTGTCCGAGGACCGTGCCGTCCGCGCGTTTTTCCTCGTAGCCCTCGCTCTTCTGCTTGTTGTGATATTTCCGGATATTATCCGAAGCGTGCAGCAGCGCCGCGGCCAGTCCGTCCGAAATGCTTTCAATCGCGGCTTTCAAATCCGCGCGGACAAGCGTCACGATCCCGTTTTTTACCGCGTCCTCGCCGTCAAACCGCGCCGTATAGCGCAGCACGGCCGCGTCGCCCTCAAGCCGGACATCCTCGATGATCCGCCGCACCAAAACCTCCGCGTCCGAACCGGGCGCCCCGCCCCGCCCCGCCAAGCCCGCTAAAGCCTCAAACTCCGCCGTATCGTCCGCTCTGATAATCCTCATCAGTACCCCTCTTTTTCCTCACAGTATCCATTCGGCGGTATGCGGCTGCGGCAATCTGCAAAGCGCATTCGGTCGATTGGCACAATTGCAAAATTCGCAATGCGCCGCTTTGGCCAAGAATTTGCAACTGTTTGAGCGCAGCGAGTTTTGCAAATTCTCCAAAGCGCCGTATTGCAAATTTTATTGCAATTGCCCAATCGATGTAGGGGCGCTTGGAAGATTGCCGCTGCCGCATACCGCTGAATAGACACTTCTCACCCATTTCCCGGCAAAACCCCGGCGAGCTTGCCCGTCAACTCATCGATCTCGCGTTTGCGCAGCTTCATCCCTGTCACATTGATGATGAGCCGCGCCGAGATTTCGCGAATCACTTCCACCACATCGAGCCCG
>JAITNA010000042.1 GCA_031290715.1 Eubacteriales Family XIII. Incertae Sedis bacterium
CTTCCGATCTCCGCGCGGGAAACGGCAGTACTTTGTGCGGAGAAAGCTGCGGTACTCGCCGTCATCAGTACAACTAAAGCGATACATAGTAATTTTCTATTCATTTGAACCTCCATCTCGCAACAAACTGTGCGTACAAAATAGGAATGAGAAATTCCTTTCCGTCCGTTTCGTATGTAATTGTCTTGGATGGCGGAGAAACCGCAAAACACAGTGAAGTGAATCGCAGAATACTCTTCAACAGACCGCAAGATATGCGGCCGCAATACAGATAAACGCATCTGCCCAATAAAAACGCCGGCTCATTCTGAACGGCAAATTAATATCGGTATATGCCGATTATACATCAAAAATATTAAAATTTCAACGTTTTTATTCCGAATCAAAAACCATCAAAAAGCGCTGAATCAAAAAAGCGCCGCACTCGTCTATCGAGTGCGGCGTTTGTGCTTGTGCTTGTGCTTGCTTAGCTCTCAGCCTTCCAAAGGCCGTGGAGATTGCAATACTCGTATGCCGTGATGGGCTTTGCGGCGTTGTCTTTGACCGAGAACTTGGCCTGCGGCTCCTTGCCCGGCTTCAATTTCTTGATCTGCGTTTTGGCGCCCTGCACGATGGCGACCCACTGGATATAATGCTCGTCAAGCATGGGATGGGCGGCGGCCCCGACCTTGATGACCACATGGCGCTCATCGGGCTTCTCGATGACGGGCACATGCTTTTCGGCCGCGCCGTCCGTGACACCCGCTTGCAACAGCTCCATCGGGCTGCCGCAGCAAACCGGCGCCGGCCCCGCGTCGATGATCATCGTAAGCAGATTGCCGCATTCATTGCACTTGTAAAATTTTGTTTCAGACATAGTCGTCACCTCCGTTAACATCGGGGAAATTTAGTTTCTGTTCATTATTATACAGCAATCCCCGGAGGAATATTATAAATAATTTTATCTTTTCACCTATGCGCCCGATTGGAAATAATTGTGGTATAATCAGCATTAAATCCGAAAAAGGTCACAGAGGCTGCGGATATTCAAAATTTGAGTGAATTATGTGTGTAGGGTCTTGTGTATTTTTTGTAAGTAGTTATCGGGAAATGTGTAAGGCGGCCGGAAAATAGGATATGATAGTTTTTGCATCACTGACAGATAAGGGCGAGCGCAACATCAATGAAGACAGCATCGGCGCCGCAAACGACGGATTGGTCGGTTTTTTTGTTTTGGCGGACGGGCTCGGCGGTCATGATAAGGGGGAGGTTGCTTCTCAGCTTGTCGTGGAACAATCGATGAAACATCATGCCGAATTCTTGGGGGATATTGAGGGATGTTTTATTCACAGCCAAAATCATTTGATTGACGAACAACGCAGACTCAATGCTGTGAACGAAATGAAAACCACGATGGTTTGTCTGTATATTGCTGATGGCAAGGCGGCGTGGGGTCATGTTGGGGATTCGAGGCTGTATCATTTCAAAAACGGCAAATTGGCCGAGCGGACGCTGGATCATAGCGTACCGCAAATGCTTGTTGCAAGCGGTGAAATCCGTGAAAAAGATATCTGCGGACACAGCGACAGAAATCGTTTGCTCCGCGTCATGGGCATGGAATGGGATGTGCCGAAATATGTACTTGGCGATCCGGTGGGTCTGACGGGGAAGAATGTTTTCCTGCTGTGCAGCGATGGGTTCTGGGAATGGACCACGACGCGTGAAATGGAAAAAACGTTGAAAAAAGCTGCGACGCCCGAATCGTGGCTTGACTCGATGAAAGCGCGGATCATGAAGAATGGCGCGGGGAGAAATATGGACAATTTTTCGGCGATCGCAATTTTTGCGGATTGAGCCGCCGGCAGCAATAGAAGCGTTTTTTCGTTGATTGAGCAGAGGGAGCGGAAATGCGCTTTGGAACACTTTGGAACAATATTGACTTAAATTGAACTTTAAGTGTTTAAAAGTAAAAATTTTGTGTATAATATATGTATTCAACGAAGAGGCACGTATTTTTCAGCCATGAAAAAGACAATGCTTGAAAGACGGGGGAGATCGAAATGCAAGACAAAAATCCCATAATATTCCAAATGGGGGGGGGGGGTACGCACTCTTAGCTAAGCGCGGTCATGACGCGCTAAGCGGCAAAACCGCACGGAACAAGAACGATCTGACGGGGCGGCATCCTGATTTTGCGATGCGCGGCCCTTTTTTCGTTGCGCTGATGCCGGATACGCCGATTGAATCTTCCATTGTCATTGATCTGGCTCCCCTGCGTATGCAACGCTTGTCGAAACACAGCTTTCGGACAATGTCCCGCTATCGGGAAAAGTGATACTTTTCTTTGGTTAATCGCATGATGAAAGAGGTTTTGTAAGGAGAAATGGACGGGGAAGTATGGATCAGAGAACTATAATATGCGCGAATTGCCGACGTGAATACCGGATGGCTGCGATCGATGGGAAGCCGATCTTGGTTTGCCCGTACTGCGGTACTGTTCGGGATCCGTCTGCGAAACCGAAAAGATTTGACATCAGCCGGATTTCTCGTCGGACAAAGATCGTTGCGGCTTGTGTCGTCGTGGCGGTCGTCGTCGTTTCGACGTCCCTCGGTACGGCTTCCGCGAAAAGCGGCATCGTCGGCCCGGATTCCACAGGCGCGCTGCCGGCCGAAGATGAAACGCGCGTTCCTGCTGTCGTCAACGAATATTATGAGGACGCCGAGGCCATCGCGGAAGAAGCGGATCTGCTCCTTGTCATTTCGGACAAGGTGTACAGCGACAAGACGGAAACGGACAAAGTGGTGGAACAGACCCCGCTTCCGGGAAGGGTGTTGATCAAGGAGAGCGCGCTGAACGTGGTGTTGAGCACAAACATAGAACCCGTCGTTATCGCGGGTGTCATGCCCGACCTCGTCTTTCATAAATCGGAAGACGCGATCACCATGCTGAAATATGCGGGCATCGCTTATACGCTGGCTTATGAAAACAGCGATATCGTACAGCAGGGCAATGTCATCCGGCAGGATGTCGCCGCCGGGGAAAATGTACCGGAAGGCAAAACGGTAACGATTACGATCAGCAACGGAAGCGAAAAGCAAAAGAGGGCTGAGAAAAAGACGACCGAGTCGTCCGAAGAAACCGCTCCGGCCGTGAGCGGAGATGCAGAGGCCGCACAGCCGGAAAAACCGGCTGCGACAGACAAACCCCCGTCCGCCGAGTCAGATAAAAGCGGGACAGACAAGCCGCCATCCGGGGAAACAGATAAAGGCGGGACAGCTAAGCCCCCGACCGGCGGGACAGACAAACCTCCGATCGTCGGAGAGGTCGACGAGCACATCACGGCGAATGATTTCACGTATGAAGTCAGCGAGGGCGAGTTGTTTGCGAACATTGCCAAAATTCGCGCGAGCGTAAGCGCGACGGATAAAGACCAAGCGGAGATTGGCTTGTCGGAGGTCACAGCGGATGCGGTTCAGCTTGCCGCGATCAATGACGCGATTGCCGCAGGAGAGTCGGGCAATCTGTTCCCGCTGACCTTCACGACACCGGGTACAAACGGCACAGCCGCTTCTCGTATTATTCATGTCACGCTGATGGATGTTTCAGAGGCGGAAACGGCGATGAATACCGGCGATGAATAAGAGGAAACCGGCGATGATTCGGCGGCGCCTATAAATATGATATCAAACAGATGTGTAATGGATGCGAAAGGGTATAGAAATTATGAAAAAGCATATGAATGAAGCGGCGAAGATCCGGTGCATGGGGTGCATGCGGGAATATGAAGATCATATGCCGGACGGCTCGGCTGTCACGGTCTGCCCTTTCTGCGGCTATGTGAAAGACGCGCCCGCGAAAGAGGTCTATCACCTGACGCCGGGGACGGTCCTTCAGGGCAAGTACATCGTCGGGAAGGTACTCGGCTACGGCGGTTTCGGCGTGACCTACATCGGCTTCGACGCGCAGCTCGACCGAAAGATTGCGATCAAGGAATATCTGCCGACGAACTTCTCGACACGCATGGCGGGGGAAACGAAACTGACCGTTTACGACGGAGAGAACGGCGAGCAATTTCACGCGGGGCTGAACAGCTTTGTCGAGGAAGCGAAACGCTTGATGAAGTTCAACGCGCTTTCGGGGACGGTCGACATCTACGACAGTTTCATGCAAAACGGCACGGGCTATATTGTGATGGAATACTTGGAAGGCAAGACCGTAAAGGAAACGCTTGCCGCAAACGGCGTTTTTGAGTATGAAGCCGCGAAAGCGATCGTTTTGCGGATATTGAATACCCTCAAGGAAGTCCACAAAGCGGGCATCGTCCACCGCGACATCGCGCCCGACAACATCTTCATTTTGCCCGGCGGCGATGTGCGCTTGATCGACTTCGGGGCTTCGCGCTATGCGACGACGCTCCACTCCAAGAGCCTGTCCGTTATTCTGAAACCGGGCTATGCGCCCGAGGAGCAGTATCGCAGCCGAGGGAAGCAGGGGTCGTGGTCTGATGTCTACGCGCTCGCGGCGACTTTCTACAAAATGATCACGGGAATCACGCCCGAGGAGTCGATGGAGCGCATGATGAAGGACGAGTTGAAAGAGCCGTCCAAACTTGGCGTGAAACTCCCTCAAAACGACGAGAATGCGATCATGAACGCTTTGCTTGTAAAACCCTCGGATCGCACACAAAACGCGGGGGAATTTGAGCGGCAACTTACGGCGGAGGACGAGGTCAGGCGCGCCGCGTCTACGGTCGTGAAGTACGACGCGGGCAAAGTGCCGAGGTGGACAAAGCTTCTCGCGTCCTGCCTTGCGGCCGCAGTCGTCGTCTTTGGCGTGTTGCTGGCGACCGGTGTCGTCAATCTGGAGAACGGCGCGTTTGCTTCCTCTTGGTCGGGGAAAGCCGCGTTGGCCGAAGACGAGGTGCGTGTTCCGAACGTGATCAAGGTGCATTTTGATGCCGCGCAAACGATCGCGGATGATACCCCATTGCTTCTTGTGATCACGGACAAACAGTTCAGCGACAAGGTGGAGGCGGGACTCGTCCTTACCCAAGACCCGCTGCCCGGCAGGATATTGCTCATGGACAGCGCGCTTAGCGTGGTGGTCAGCGCAGGCGAAGAGGTCGCCATTGTCGAAAACGTGATGCCTGACGTGGTGTTCCGTACCTTGGAAGACGCGCTTGCGATGCTCGGGGAGGCCGGCATCGAATATGAGATCGTTCGCGAAGAGAGCGACACGGTGGCGAAGGATAGTATCATCCGTTCGGACATCGAGGCGGGACAAGCGGTCGGGGTCGGAAAGAAGATCACGCTCGTCGTCAGCGACGGGAGCAAGAAGCAAGAAACAGCCCAAAAGAATACAGCGAGTTCTCCGAAAAAAGATATTCCGCAGAGCGATACGGGCGGCGCGGCTGCCGATACGGGCACGGGAAAGAACAGCAGCGCCGGAAGCAAATCCAACAATACAGGAAACAAAACCGATAATACCGAAAGCAAAACCGATCCGGGCGGCAATTCATCTTCCGGCAACGGCGGTTCCAAGAAAGAGGAGGCGATTCCTATCTATACGCTTTCGTTTGACGGGAACAAAAATACGGAAGGGAATGCCCCCGCAAGTATCAAAGCGAAAAAGGGAGAGTCTGTGAAGCTGCCCGGCGAGGGAAGTTTGGCACGCACAAACTACATATTCCTCGGATGGGCGGCATCGTCCCGTGCGTCTGACGTAGAATACGCCGCGGGCAGCCAGATGGATCTGAACGGCAATGTGAAACTCTATGCGGTATGGATAAAGGAGAAAACAAATCCGCCGATCTACACGGTGACGTTCAGCGGGAACGGGAACACCGGCGGAAGCGTTCCTTCGAGCCTTTCTGCGGAAGTGGGGGATTCCGTGACGATACCCGGTCAGGGGAGCCTGTATAGGACGAATTGCAATTTCCTCGGATGGTCAGAATCCCCGGGCGGCGCCGTTGCGGACTATGTTTCCGGCAGCCGGGTCGTCCTGAGCGGAAACATGAATCTGTACGCGGTATGGGTGGAAATGGCGACCCTGACATACAGCGGCAACGGCAATACGGGCGGGAGCGCTCCGTCGTCCGTTACCGTCAGAAAGGGCGATTCGATCACTTTGCCGGGACAGGGAAGTCTTTTGCGGACATTTTATACTTTCCTCGGCTGGTCGACGCTGTCTAACGCGTCCTCCGCGTCCTATTCGGCAAACAGCAGCGTCGCCGTAGGTTCCAATATGACGCTCTATGCAGTATGGCGCGAAAACACATGGTCGGGTTGGGTAACGTCTTTGCCGTCAAACGTAAACGCTTCAAACTATGCGATAGAGTCAAAAACACAGTATTCATACCGCGACAAGTCTACGACGACGAATACGACGGGGATAACACCGTCCGGATATACGCTCGAGTCAAAGGTACAAAGCGGCTATACCGCTTGGAGTTCATGGTCCGACTGGTCAAAGACGAATCCGGGGGCAATTACCGAAATAAGAGATGTGGAACTCCGTACAATTCCCGCGGTAACAAAAACGCAGTATTGGTATGAGGCATGGATCAATCCCGCGAGGACTTTGAGCTACCCATACAATCCCGGAGGTTGGAACTATAATGATTCCCGTAATACTTATGTCGGAATACGCGAGTCCCCGCTTCCGTTTGATACCAATGTAACATTGCCAAATGGGCAAACCTACGCGTCTTATGCGTCTTGGAATGGGAGTATAAAAACAAATTGGTGGAATCAGCATACAGACATTGTCACTGTGACTCCGGCCTATTCCGAATGGCGTTATCGTACGCGAAGCCCGATCTATACTTACACCTATTACAAGTGGAGCGCATGGTCGTCATGGAGCGATGCGGTCGTAAGCGCTTCATCAACAAGGGAAGTTCAGACGCAGATCGTGTACCGATATCGCCTGAAATAAGGATAGGCATGGCGCGGGATTTTCAGGAGTGACAGAAGGGTAAGAGATGGCAATCGTTCAATGTGAAAACGGGCATTATTACGACGACGCGAAGTACGCGTCTTGTCCGCACTGCAGAGATGCGGCGGCCGAAGATGGCAGCACGGTTTCCTTTGCGGAAGAGGAAGCGCGGGTCGGCGAAAAGCTCGCGGCGATGGTCGGTTCGGATGAAAGGACGGTCGGGATTTTTCAAAGCCGCATGAAAGCGGATCCGGTCGTCGCGTGGATCGTGTGCACGAAAGGCCCGGAACGCGGCCGCGACTACCGCATCCATTCGGGGCGCAATTTCATCGGACGCGCCTACGGCATGGACATCCCGATCGCGGACGATCCCGCGGTATCGCGGGAAAAACACTGCTCGATCGTGTTTGACCCGTTGCATGGGGATTTTCTGCTCGTGCCGGGCGAGGGTACCGGCACATACGTCGGAGATCAGATCTTGACGGCTCCCGTGAGCCTTTCGGACGACGATGTGGTCAAAATCGGGGATTCGGTTTTTGTATTCGTCGCTTTTTGCAAAGGGGAAAGAACATGGCTATGAAAAGACTGTCCGCAATCATCATCGCGCTGTTGCTTTTGTCTGCGTCATTTTTGTGTACGAGCACCGCCTTTGCGGACGAACCGATCGAAATACGCATCGAGCGGATCGAGGCCGTGTTGCCGGACATCAAGGCCTATCTCTACGCAGACGACACGGACACGCTCGCAAAGGACGACATCAAAGCGGCTTTGGACGGCAAAGCGCTCAACGTCGAAGATCTGAAAACGTTTCATGATTCGGGCGAAGGGGTCACGTATATCCTTTTGGTCGATGTGTCGACATCCATCACAAATGCCCAGATGCATGCGGCGAAGGAAGCGTTGACAGCGTTTTCAAACGACTTGAAAGAGAACGAAAAAATGGTTCTCCTCCCATTCGGGAAACGTGTCGAGGTGCTGCTCGGCGGCGGGGAAGACAAGGCCGCGCGCGAAAACGCGATCGGTATGCTCGCGAACAATCAGGAAGGGACGGCTTTCTATGACGCAATAGAAAAGGCGATTTCGATCGCGAACGGAAAATCAGAGAAGCTTCCCGAACGGGCCGTAGCGATTGCGATTTCGGACGGGGTGGATGTCAACAATGGCGGATACACAAAGGCGGAGGTTGATACGGCGCTTTCGCAGGGAAACCTGCCTCTCTACGCCTTGGCCTTGGACGACAGCAAGACGAATGGCAATACGGCGCTTGATGATTTTGGCGCGATCGCAAGGACAAGCGGCGGCGGGATCCGCGTTTCCGACAGCGCGGCGTTAGGCGGGTCGTTTGATGAAACGATCTCGGCGATCAACGGCTGCTACGTCCTGTATCTAAAAAATGAAAACAACGTTTTTGACACAAACAAAAAGGTGCTATCTGTTGATATTTCTGTGGATGGCCGTTCCGCGTCGGCAGAAAAAGAAGTCTATTTGAAAGATTGGATGCCGGACACCGTCGCGCCGACGGTCGTGCAAATCTTGCAACTTGATGAACAGAACGGTATCCGCATCGAATTCAGCGAAGCGCTGATCGGCGCAGACGACAAATCGGCTTATACCGTTACAGACAAATCAGGAAAGCCGGTCGCGGTTCAAACCGTGGTCTATTCGGCAAAAGGCGGTACGGCCGGTGCGGATGTGATTTTTGCGGGAGAGCTTTATTCGGGCGCGTATACGGTCACATTCAACGGAATCACGGACGAATCGATGGAAAGGAACGCGCTTGCGGAAAAATCATCGTTTTCATACAAAGGCGCTTCCGTTTTTTTGAAATTTGTGAGGACGGTATTTGTCCGCTATTGGTGGATATGCTTCATCGCGGTCATTGTGATCATCGCCCGCGTCATTTTCAGGGTGATTCGGAAGCGGAAAGGCTTGATCAAAGTCGACGGCAAGATCGGTTTCGGCGATGCGGTCGAGTTCAAGCACCATTTTGAAACGCCGGAAACGTCCGTCGCTTCTTTGATCGTCGCCGACGCAAAAGGGAATGCCCATCGGGTCGATCTGGAGATCAACAAGAGCTTGTTCATCGGGAGGTCGAAGGGTAACAATTTGAGTTTTGATGATACAAAAATGTCCCGGCAGCACTTTGTGATCGAAGTGGAAAACGGGGAATACTATCTGTCGGATTTGCAAACGACGAACGGAACGTTCCTGAACGGCATCAAGGTTTTGAGCCGAAGAAAACTCGAAAACAACGATGTGATCACAGCCGGTAACGAGAAGTTTGTGTTCAAGGCGGGAACGAACGCATGAATATACAGATGCAAATCTGCCCAAACTGTTTCTTTGCGCCGTACGCGGGCGGCCGCTGCCCGCAGTGCGGGCATACGGCGACGGAAACCGACGCGAACGCGGTGGCGCTGCCTCCCGGAATGGTACTCAATGATCGCTATCTGCTCGGGCGCTTGCTTGGTCTGGGCGGTTTCGGCGTGACCTATCTTGCGCTCGATACGGTGACGCAAACGACGCTCGCAATCAAAGAATACTTCCCATCCTCGCTTGCGGTGCGCGAATCCGACCATACGATGGCTTTCAACGGAACGGGGGACGGCAGGGTTTTTGATCACGGCATGCGCTCTTTCATTCGCGAAGCGGAGTCTCTGCACAAGTTTTCCGGGGAGCCGAATATCGTACAGGTTTCCCATTCGTTTTTTGAAAACGGAACCGCGTATTTTGTGATGGAATACCTGAACGGGGTCAATCTGAAAGTCCTGCGCAAAGGAATGGGCGGAAAAGTTCCGCTTCGTTTTGCCTATGAAATCCTGCTGACGGTCGCGAGGACGCTGGGCCGTGTACACAAGGAGGGACTGCTCCATCGCGACGTGAGCCCCGAGAATGTGTTTATCACGAGGGACGGCAGCATCAAGATCATTGACTTTGGCGCGACCCGGTACTATGTCGGAGATGGCAGCAGAAGTTTGGCGGTCGTCCTGAAACCGGGGTTTGCGCCGCCCGAGCAATATTCGAGCAAAGGAAATCAGGGGCCGTGGACGGATATATACGCACTGGCGGCGACTTTTTATCAGTCGGTTTCCGGTCAAAAACTCTTCGAGGCGCCGGATAGAATGGCGGGGAAACTGATCGAACCGCTTTGCGAGCTTGTGCCGGAAGTCGAGAAAAAGCTCTCGGGGGTAATCGACCGGGCGCTTTCGCTCAATTATAAAAAACGTTATCAAAGTATGGATGAGTTTGAGAAGGCGCTGCGGAAATATGGATTGGGCGTGGACGAAGAGGTGAAAGAGGTGTCGGCGGGGGGGCGAGTACAGGTCGGCGCAAGTCAGAGCGAGGCCGTACACTCCGAATCCGAAAACGATAGGGAACCCAGGTCAAAATGGGGCGGCCGGATCAAACTGTTTGCGAAAAAAGCCGTCCGCAAATTCAAAACTGCGGGTGCGCCGTACATCGGCATCGAAAACGGCGATATCAAAGGCGAGAAATGGGCGATCCCTTACAACGCGGATATTCGTATCGGCCGCCTGTCCGGAGTGAATCATATCGTGATCTCCGATACGGCGATCAGCCGGGAACATTGCGTCATCCGTTACGACCAAAAAAACGGCATCTTCTTTTTGCGGGATGTGTCGACAAATGGGACGTTTTCCGAAGCAGGAGAAAGATATGAAAAAGGAAAAGACGTCGTACTCATTCCGGGCGGCGGTTTTTATTTGGTGCAAGGCCGGCTTTTGATGCGCGTCGGCCTTGAATGATGGCGGAGAGATCATACATGTTGTTCGGAAAGCAAAAAATGAACAGGCAATCCAAACAGGCCGAGCGAGCGGAATCGTTCGCGCCCGCATCGTTCGCCTACGACGACTCAAACGCGATCACGCAATCATTCATGGATGACGACAATAGTTTTGCGGTTGTTTTCACGGGAAGCGACACGCATGTGGGTACGCGGGACTATCAGGAGGACGCCCTCTTTGTGACGGAGGCGGCGACATCGCAGGGAAATGCGCCGATCCGGGCTTTCGGCATCGTCTGCGACGGGATGGGCGGCCTCGAAAACGGCGATAAGGCGAGCCGGCTCGCCGCCGACCTCATGGCCGGCGTGTTTGACAGCATCCGGTCGGAGGAAGGCGTTGAAGCGCGGTTGGTTGAAGAGGTCCATAACATTGACACGCGCGTTCGGTCCGAATGCAGACCGGAGAGCGGCGGAAATACCGGGACGACGCTCGTTGCGGCATTGATTCTCGGAAATCGTTTGCATTGGGTCGGCGTTGGCGACAGCCGTATCTACATCCTGCGAAGCGGCGAGATCGTACAGGTCACGAAAGACCATACCTATATGCTGGAACTCATGAAAAAAGCGGAAGAGGGACTGATTTCCCCCGAAGAAGCGGAGGCGCACCCGCAAAAAGGCGCGTTGATCAGCTTCATAGGATGCGGAAATATCCAACATATCAATACAAACAAAGCGGGCCTTGATCTGCTTCACGGCGATGTCGTTTTGCTGTGCAGCGACGGCCTGACCAAATCACTGCCCGATCAGCGCATTGCGGAGATCGTCAAAACATATTATGGGGATATGAAAGAGGCGGCGCAGCAATTGACGCTGCAATCATTTGATTCGAGCGACGGTCCGAAAGACAATACGTCCGTTGTTTTGATGCAATATTTAGAGTAGTTAGCGCTTTGGTAAATGGTTTGGGGAGATCCTCGGAAAGGAAGAATTATGAATTTGGTGAGATGTGAAAATGGTCATTTCTATGACAGCGACTTGTACGCGGCTTGTCCGCACTGCGGGGTGCAAAGTCGAAATGACGACGTGACAGTCGCGTTGACGCAGGGCGTCACGCAAGACTCCGTCACACAGGCGCAGGTGTCTGCGGGGTCGCTGTCGGATGCCGTGCAGCAGGCGACCGCCGGCAAATCGGAAGCGGGAAACGACAGCGCCACGGTCGGATACTATGACAAAACGCTCGGCATTGAGCCGGTCGTCGGTTGGTTGGTATGCGTCGAGGGAAACAACATCGGCGCGGACTACCGCCTCAAGAGCGGACGCAACTTCATCGGCAGGGCGGCAAGCATGGACGTCGCCATCACGGGGGATGAAACGGTATCGCGCGACCGGCACGCGATCATCGTCTATGAGCCCAAGACCCACATATTTTTGGTACAGGCCGGCGAATCGAAAGAACTTTGTTATCTGAACGAAAAGGTGGTGCTGGCTACGGACGAGGTCAAGATCAACGACATCCTGACGGTCGGGGCGACGAAGCTGATGTTCTTTCCGTGTTGCAGCGATACATTCAACTGGGAGATGGTGAAAAAGGAGGGCGAGGAATAATGTTTCTTGAACACTACAAATTGTATTGGAAGAACTATGTGAACTTTCGCGGCCGTACGCCGAGGTCCGGCTATTGGTTTGTGCAACTATGGGGTTTTATCATAAATGTCATTATATCCCTTGTCGCATTGGCTGTTGCATCCAGTGCCGGGATATCACTTCTATCGGTGGCGCTGGATTCGGGATTTGGCAGCGACCCACTTTCGTTGGCTTCGTCGCTTGGCGGGGTTGTTGGGTCGGTCATCGGGCTTCTTGTC